>DAHWHT010000033.1 GCA_027335515.1 Clostridia bacterium | reverse complement strand
TTCACGTCCAGGTCGGGGTTCGCCTGGAGGAAAGGCGTCAGGGCCTCCTGCAACAGGCGAAGGACGGTGTTGCTCTGGACTAAAGAGTCGGTGTCCGCAAGCATGAAAAGACGGATGCGGTGTTTGGCTGCCGCCGGGGTGGCATGGACGGCCGAGCCAACCGTGCGGGAACAGCCAACGAGTACTGCGCCAGCCAGGACGGCGCCTCCAGCGGCACTCTGCAGAAGCCTTCGGCGCGGGAACGGAGTCCCAGGGAGGCGGGGGACCTGCCAGTAGCGGCGGGGCCCGATGCGATTCGTGGCGGGGGTGAGGCGGGCCAGGGTCCCCCGGAGGGGGCGAAGGTGGCGCATGGAGGCATCACTCTCCCCTGAAAGACGTTGAAGCCGCACCTACGCGGGGATCCACCAACGGTCACCACGATCGCAGCGTCCACCCCTATTTCATCCTATCGGGCACATCATCCTACCAAGGTGCGCTGCAATTTTGTGGGGCTCGGCATATCGGGGCATGAACTGGATCAAGCTGGAGCCAGAAAGTGGGAAAAGTGGAAAATGGCATCGTTGCCTTGGCCGGTCGCCCGATACCAACCCGGCGAAGGAGAAGAAAGTAGGCGCCATCGATCGGCGCGTCCTGGTACCTGCCATCCGACGACGGTCGAAGTTCCGTGTCTGGCACTCGCGGTCGAGATACCTACCTGCCACAAGCGCGGGAGACCGGTCGGGGCCGGAGTTCAGGTTATGGGGCCAGGGATCGTCGACCGACCGGCTTCGTGGCCGTTCACCGCGGGAAGCAGGGATTGCCCTGGGGCGATCGCGCCCCGACGTCGGCGGGCCGCCGCCCGGGGTCGCCTGCGGGGATCGCTCGGATCGGGATGCGGTGCCCCGACCCGGGTTGTAGCGGTGGAACCGGGTGAGGTCAGGGGTGGTCATCCGGTTCACCGCTGGAGGCCGCGTCGCGTGGTGGGGCGTGGGGTCCAGTAGCGGGCGACGGCGGCCGCCCAGACCGTCATCCCGGTGAAGGCGTAGTAACCGCGCAACCAATGCGTGTCTGACCCAGTGAGTATGCCGTGGAAGAATGCCAGCAGGAAGACGATGAGGGCTCCGGCGTGGATCTGGCGCCAGGTTCCCGGCGGCAGGCGCTGCGCGAAGCGCGCCGTCAGGCCGACCAAGAGCAGCGACCACAGCGCCATCACCCCCAGGGCCACGGGCACGGGCCGGTAGCCTGAGCCACCGGGCAGCAAGACCCCGAGGGGGCCGACGTGCGCGTAGGGGTCGGCCAGAACCGCCGCCACGTGTACGGCCACGAAGGCGATGGTGAACAGGCCCAGCCACTGGTGCCAGGGGGCAACGCGCGCCACCAGGCGCACCGCGGCCGGGTGGGCCAGGACCAACCCCAGCAGCGTGAGGAGCCAGCAGAGACTGAAGGCCACCAGGCCGGCGGCGCGCGCGACGGTCCAGGGGAGTTCCCGCAGCGGCTCGCCGACGGCGTGGATCTGCCAGAGGGCGGCTGCGACGGCCAGCCCCACCACCGGCAGCACGACCAGGATGGAACCCGTGGCGTCTGGAAGGCGGTAGCGGTTGGTGTTCATGGCGCCCGTTCCTCCCGGTGTGGGTCGTGCGCGGCGACCTGTACCGCGGCGCGCGCCGCACGGTTGCCGGCGAGTTCGCCGTCCACCTTCACCCACCACACGGGGTGCGGCCAGTCTTCGGTGGCGGCCAGCGCGCGGGGGCCGGCAATCAGCAGCGTCTTGGCCGTCACCTCCGCGGTGACCACGCGGTCGCTGACGACGGTTACGGCCGCGAGGTCCGAATCCACGGGCTTTCCGTTGCGCGGGTCGATGAGGTGAAACTCGCCCGGGGCGCCGTCCGGCCCGCGGCGTCGCGCCGCCGACGTGGCGACGCCGCAGGGTGCGGCCGCGTCGAAGCAGGCCAGGAGGGCGTCGGTGGTCCGTGGGTCCCCGATGCCGGTGGGCCAGCGTCCCGACCGACCCGTTCCCCGGCCGCGCAGGGCGATGTCCCCGCCGGCGTCGAGGGCGAAGTTGGCAAGCAGTGGTTGGATGGCGTCGGCCGCGCGGTCGCAGGCGAACCCCTTGCCGATGCCGCCGAGGTCGGCCGGCCAGCAAAGGCGCATGCGGCAGAGGTCCGGCTGCGGGAGGGGCTCCGACTCCCACCAGGGGTCGGGTGGACCGTCGGCGGCAAGCCGCGTCGGCAGTGGGGCGCCCGTGTAGCCGGCGCGCACGAGCTGGGGCAGGATGCGCGGGTCGAACAGGCCCCCGGTCGCCCGCCGCCAGGTGTCGGCTGCCGCCGCGAGTTCGGCCAGCAGGCTTGGAACCGTCTGCCAGACGCCGGGCGCATGAACCATGCGCATCCAGGGGCTGGAGGCGCGAAAGCGGCTCGCCGCCGCCTCGACTTGCGTGAAGACCTCCGCGGCTCGGCGTGCCGCTTCGGCCATCTCCGCGGCCGTGGCCGGCGCGCGCAGGGAGATGGGGCTGGCCATGGCGCGGAAGCAGTGGTGCCGCACCGCTAACCGCCGCTCGCCCGGGACACCGTCACGGGGGGCAGGGCCGGAAGCGGCGGTAACTGGATCTGCTGGGCCGCCGCTCCCGAGGACGGCGCGGTGGACCCGCCGGATTGCGCGGCCGCCTGGAGGCTGGCGCTCAAACGACCGATGGCGGCAATTTGGGCGGCGCGCGTGCTCTCGGCCGCGGCAAGCTGGGCCGCCGAGGTCTTGGACCCGGGGGCGGCCGCCTGGACGGGCTGGGCCGTCGTCGCCGATGCGGTCGCGCCGCCGGACACAGGGGGCAGGTGGACGGCACTGACGCGGGCCGCCAGCAGGGTACCGAGGGCCGAGAGGGCGGTCAGGGTGAGAACCGCCTGACCCCGGCTGGGGCGCCAGGGCGGGCGTTTGCGTTCAGTGGTCGCCACTGCGGCGGTAGCCACCGTCATCCCCCCGGTAGCGCGGCGTTTGTGCCGCCTGGAGTTGGGCGGCAAGCTGCTGCGCGCGCTGGGTCGCCTGCAGGGCCGCGGCCCGGTAGGCGGCGGCGGCACGCGTCTGGGCCTGCAACTGGGTCTGCAGGGTGGTCAGCGCGTGCTTCGCCGACTGGAGGGCCTGAATCTCCTGGCTGCCCTGGGCGTTGGCGCCGTTGAGCACGGCGGTCTCCGCCGCCTGGATCTGGGACCCGCTCGCGGATGGGGCGGGCGCGGCGGCCGGCATGCCGGGTGCGGCGGCCAGGGCCCACGCGCCACCGCCGACGATCGCGGCCGCCACGGCGGCGATGACGCCTTGACGGATCTGCAACTTTGCCACGGCAGCGTCCTCCAGTGTGCGGGGGTTCGGGGCGGATGCCGAATGGAAGCATGTGGATACAGCACGTAACCAACCACTGCGTTTCGGGCCCTCCGGGTCCGCTATGGGGGTGGCCCGTGCGGTCTGCAACGCCTGGGGCGCCGGCCGCCCTGCGGTATGAGTATCGGCATCCGCTGTGAAGCGATGATGAAGGTCGTCTGAGCGGTGTCTAAGAAAACGGGTGCCGGGGGGGCCGCCGCCATCGCTTCAGGCGTCGGCCGGGCGGTCGGCGCGGATCCCGTACGCCGGAAACGGGACGCGATGGGGTCCCGCGGCTTGCGCCTGGTCGTCGGTGTCCAACTGCAGGAAATAGCGGCGGAGCTTGTGTTTGACCCGCCACAGGGCGTTGTCGACGGATTTGGGGTGGGTGCCGCAGGCAGCGGCGATCTCGGCGAACGACCGGCCCTGGAGGTAGTGGCGCACCACATCCCGTTCGTAGGGCGAGAGGATCTCGCGGATGGCCGCCGCCACGGCCGCCGCCTCTTCGCGCCGAACCAGGGTGTCTTCCGGGGTGGCGGCGGAGTCGGTGACGATGTCGACCAGGGTTTCCCCGTCCCCCTCGTCGTGCCGCGGCCGGTTGAGGGACACCGCCGTATTGAGCACGGCGTGTTTTTGGCGGGTGGCCGCCTTGACGGCCGAGATGACCTGGCGGGTTGCGCACAACTCGGCAAACGGGCGGAAGGGCACGCCGAGTTCGGGTTGGTAGTCGCGCACCGCCTTGATGAAACCGAGCGTGGCCTCCTGCAGCAGGTCGTCGGCGTCGCCGGCCGGCAGGAAGTAGCGGCGCGACACCCCGCGCAGCAGCGGCCGGTAACGCACCAGGAGCCGGACGACGGCGTCCTGGTCGCCTTGGCGTGCGCCCATCAGGTCGCGTTGTTCCCCGGTTGCGTCGTGCGGTGCGTGGGAACCCGCAGGCGTGTCCATCGCGGCACCCTTTCGCCGCCTTGCGCGCGTTCCCCTGGCCGGGAAGGCGGGCGGTGCGGGGTGTCGAATCGGACGCGCATGACACTGCGTCCGCCGCTGCTTTCCGCGCCCCGCACCGTACCTTCGCGCCGCCACCACCAGGCGGTGTTGCACCTTGTGTGGGACGGCCGGACCCTGCACGCCTGGGCGGAGCAGACGCCCCGTGTGCCGGCGCCGCAGGCGCCTGAACAGGCGGCGCGCGTGCCGCTGCACCCCCACGCCGCCGCGGCCTCGGCGCTGGCCGCGCTGCTGCGCCTCGGGCGGCGTGCGGCGGGGTCGCCGGTGCGCATCGGCCTGCGGCTGCCCGTGCGCCCGCTCGGGTCGATGCCGGGCCGGCTGCGGCCGGTGCCGTCGGCCTGGCTGGGGGGGCCGAGCCAGGGGCGGTTCACCCTGGCGCCGTTCCGGATCCCGGCGTTGCCCCTCCTGTCGGAGGGCATGCTGCGGCTGCTGTGCGCTCCGGTGGATTCCGACGCGGTCGGCGGCGACGGTCCCTTCGGCGGCCTGCCGGCGGACGTGGCCCTGGGGCCAGATGCCGTGTTCTGGCGCGCGGTCGCCCGCCTCGGTCTGGCCGCCTGCGCCGGCGGGGGCTTCGTTCCCGGTCTGGGCGGAGGTGCGCGCGGTGGGCCGGCGGTCGCTGTGTGGTTGCCGGCCCTGGACGTCCAGGCTCGGGAGGCGGCCGCCGCGCTGGCCGCGGCGATGCCCACCGTGTGCCGCCAGGCGGCGCCGCAGCTGCCGGCGGAGGTCCTGGTGGCGACGCTCCTCGAGCGCGTGGTGGACCTCGGCGTGCGGGCGTTGCTGGGGGCGGAGCGGGCTCGCCTGGGACGGTCATTGCGGGCTGACCGGCGGGACGACCGCTGGCTGTTGGCCCTGTTGCAGGCCGCGCCGATGCCGCTGGTCGGGGCCGACCGCCTCGCTCCCCTGGTGTCCGCGTGGACGGCGGCGGCCCGCACCCCAGACGCCGCGGTGGTGCGGGTCCTGCTGCTGCTTGGCCAACCGCAGGACGGCCCGGATCCGGAGGATGGCCCGCGGTGGCCGCTGGAGATCGCCGTGCAGCGGCAGGGGGGTGAGGCCAGCCCGGACACCGTGCGTGGGGCGGCACTGGCTGCGGGGTCCGCGGCGGGGTTGCGGACCGCCGCCCAGCGGTTGTTGCGGGATGCCGCGGTTGCCTTTCCCTGCCTCGCTCCGGCCGCGGGACCCGCCTGGCGAAGCCGTCTGGAGCCGCCCTGGCGCGAGGTGGTGGCGCTGTTGGATCAGCGCCAGGCGGAGCTTGAGACCTATGGGATTTCCGTGCTGGCGCCGTCCTGGTGGACGGCGGGGCCCAGCCGGCCGACGGCCCGGCTCCGTCTGCAGGATGTTCCGGCGGCGGCCGGTGCGAGGCGGGAGGAAGGCGGCACGGCCGGCGCGGACCTGGCCAGCTTCCGTTGGGAGGCGGTGATCGACGGCGAGACGCTGTCGCCCGAGGCCTTCGAGGCCCTGGTGCGCAACCGGCAATCGCTGGTGCGGCTGCGTTCCGGTTGGGCCCGGCTGGATCCCGACGTGGTGCGCCGCTTGGCGGCCCGTTGGGAGGAGTCTGGGGTTCAGGGCCGTGTTCCCGCCGCGGCCGGGTTGCGCCTGGCCGTGGAGGCGGCGGTCCCGGCGCCCTCTGCCCCGGGCGCGGCCGATCCGGTCGAGCTGGACGCAAAGGGGCGGGTGGCGGAGTGGCTTGAGCGTCTGGGTTCCCGCCGACCGACATCGGAAGCGGAACCGGAGGGGTTCCGCGGCAGCCTCCGGCCCTATCAGCGGCAGGGCCTGGGCTGGCTTGCGCACCTCGCCGAGCTCGGTCTGGGGGGCTGCCTGGCGGACGACATGGGCCTGGGCAAGACGGTGCAGGTGATCGCGCTGCTGGTGCGGCGCCGCCTGGTCGGCGGCCGGCCTCCAACCCTGTTGGTCTGCCCGACCTCCGTGGTCGGCAACTGGCAGTCCGAGTTGGCGCGCTTTGCTCCCGGGCTGTCGGTGCACGTCCACCAGGGGACCCGTCGGCCGCGCGCCGAGGGGCTGCGCCAACTGGTGACGCTGGCGGACGTGGTCCTCACCTCGTACGCGCTCTTGGTGCGGGATCGGGAGGCCCTGGCCGCGCTGACGTGGGACGGGGTTGTGCTGGATGAGGCCCAGAACATCAAAAATCCCCAGGCCATGCAGGCGCGGGCGGCGCGTGGTCTGACGGCCGGCTGGCGTCTTGCCCTGACCGGTACCGCGGTCGAGAACCGGCTGGTGGATCTGTGGGCGATCTTCGCTTTCGCCCTGCCCGGCTATCTGGGCGGGGCCCGCAGCTTCACCCGCGCCTACGCCGGGCCGATCGGGCGCGGGGATGGCGCGGCGGCGGCCGGCCTGCGGCAGGTGCTCGAACCCTTCCTGCTGCGGCGCACCAAGTCGGATCCCCAGGTGGCGGCCGATCTGCCCCCGGTGATCGCCACCCGCCAGCGGTGTCCGCTGACGGCGGAGCAGGCGGCGCTGTATGAGGCGGTCACGCGTGAGGCCCTTGGGCGGATCGAGCGCAGCCAGGGCATGGAGCGGCGGGCGGCCGTTCTGACGACCCTGCTGCGTCTCAAGCAGGTCTGCAACCACCCCGCGCTCTTTGGCGGGGCGCACGACGACCGGCTGGCGGGACGTTCCGGCAAGCTGCGGCGGCTGGAGGAACTCCTGGACGAGGTGGGGGCGACCGGGGAGCGCGCTCTGGTATTCACGCAGTTTGCCGCCTGGGCCCGGCGGCTCGCCCCACACCTGCAGCAGCGCCTCGGCTGTCCGATATGGCTGCTGGACGGGGCCATGGACGCCCAGGCTCGGACGGCCGCGGTGCGCGCCTTCCAGGAGAACGAGGGGGCCGGGGTGCTGGTGCTGTCGCTCAAGGCGGGGGGAAGCGGGCTCAACCTCACGGCCGCTCGCCACGTCTTCCATTATGACCGCTGGTGGAACCCGGCCGTTGAGCAGCAGGCGACGGATCGGGCCCACCGCATCGGCCAGACCGGTACGGTGCAGGTGCACACCCTGATCGTGCCGGGTACGGTGGAGGCGCGTGTGGACCGCATCCTGCGCGACAAGGCCGCGGTGGCGGCGCAGGTGGTGGGTGGTGCGGCGGAGGCCTGGTTGACGGAGTTGGATACCGCGGAACTGACGGATCTGCTGGTGCTGCGCCAGGACGAGGGGGAGGGCGCGTGAGCGGGCCGCCGGATGCGGTGGGGGACGCGGGGGAGTCGTTGGGCCGGTTCTGGGGCGAGGCCCCGCCCAGCGTGCCACCCCCTGCCGGGGACGACGGCGGCGCCCTGGCCCGACTGGCCGACCCGGCTTGGTGGGACGGTTCCCAACCGCTGCGGCCCGCCCTCGATGCGCTCTATGCGGCGGTGCGGCACCGGGCCCGCGCGTGCCTGGCGGCGTTGGCAGCCGCGCCCGACCCACTGCCGCCCGGGCCGCCGTCGCCGCAGCCGCAGGCGCCCGCCGTGGTTCAACCCCGGGCCATCGCCCTGCCGGGTTTCGAAGACGCCGTCCGCGGCCGGACCCCGCGGCGGGCCGGCTGGCGATGGCGCTGATCCGGTCCGTTCAGACCTGCCCGGTCCAA
>DAHWHT010000028.1 GCA_027335515.1 Clostridia bacterium | reverse complement strand
TCCAGGTGCTCAGGAGCCGTGAGATCTCGAATGTCGGGGCGAGCGAGCGCGTATGGGGGCCGCGGTTGATCCACGAAGGCTTTCGGTTCCCGCCCTCGAAGTGGCATGGAGAATCGTAGGCGCCATCGGCGCACTCTTCAGCGCCCTCGGAGATCGGGCATACCAGGACACGCCCGGCCGTACGCCACGGTTCCCCCGAGCACCAAAGACGTTCCCAAGATCACGGGCGAGCCGTCGCGCGGTGAAATCGATTCCTGGTCGTGGTCTGCGATCCCACACCGTGGATGGGCAGCGGACGCACGGCGGGGTCCACGAGGGCTGGAGGCTTGTCGGAATGGAGCACTCGGAGATTTACGGCGCGCCCGCGTTCTACGAGGTCGCGTTTTCGTACCGAGATGTGCCCACCCAGTGCGATTTTCTCGCGGCGGTCTACGCTCTGGCGACCGGACACCAGCCGGCGTCGGTGCTCGAGCTTGCCTGTGGACCGGCGGTCCATGCGCGGGAGTTCGCCCGGCGGGGGCTCCGGGTCCTCGGGCTGGACTTGGACCCAGCGATGGCGACCTACGCCGCCGAGAAGCTGGGGGCGGGTGGGTGCATCACGGTCGGCGACATGGCGCACTTCACCGTCGCCGAGCCCGTCGACCTCGCCTTCACGCTCCTCGACTCTCTGCCCTACCTGACCACCAACCGGGAGCTCACCTCGCATTTCCGGTGCGTGGGGCGAGCGCTGCGGGAGGGCGGGGTCTACATCGCCGAACTGCGCCACCCGTCCGATGCGCATCCGCACCCCGCGAACCCAACGACCGTGGGTACCTGGACCGAAGAGCGCGACGGGTTGCGGGTCACCACGGACTGGGGACTGGAGGTCACCTACAACCCGATCGCGCAAACGGAACGGGTACGCACGCGCCTGACGGTCGAACAGGCGGGAACGACACGCGTCATCGACTCCTGGGGCGTCCTGCGCCCGCTGCTGCCGCAGGAACTGGGGACGCTGGTCGAACTGGCGGGCGGGTGGCGGTTCCTGGGTTGGTGGGGCGAGTTCGATATCGACCGTCCCCTGGGCGGTAGCGACGAGGATTGGCGGATGATCGTCGCCTGGCAACGGGCGTGACTCCCCCCGCCCCAATCGCGGCATCAAGCGGGGCGGAACCCTCGGACTCGTGCCGCGGTGCGTCGGCGCGAGTCCGAGGCCGGCACGGAATCGGTGGGCGGATGCATCGTCCCGGCGCCGGCCGCCGCCTCATGCGCCGCTCGAACACGGGTCCGTGCTTCACGGCATCGCCCCAGATCTCCCTGCTGGACCAGCCGCACCGCTCCACACGCTCGATGATCCGCTCGCGATCGTCGTCCCTCCTCGTCCAGGCGTGGGCGGCGGCAGATGTGGTCAGCGCTGCCGTTGAGGCTACCCTCCAAGGCAGGGAGCGAGATACCGCGGGGCGCGGAGGCGGGCCAAGGGATCCCGGGTGCGGGTGGCGCCGCTGCCCAACGGCGTGCCTTCCCACGGTCCAGGCTGCCGATCCGGTCCTCGAAGACCCGAATGCCGCCGGGCTCCACGGACCGGACCGGGTGCTGCCAAGGCGCGCCCGCCGAGCCGGCGCCCAGACACCCTGGACAGGCGCCGCTCGCCGCAAGCACGCGACGGCGGCAGGGCCCCCTCAACCGCTGCCGGACGGCAGCAGCAGCCGCTGCGCGCGCGCCGCATCGTGGGCAATCTGCGCCCGCAGGGCCTCCAGGTCGGGAAAGCGCCGCTCGCCACGCAACCGCCGCACGAAGGCCACCTCCAAGCGGCGCCCGTAGAGGTCATCCCCGAAGCCGCCCAGCAGATGGACCTCCAGGTGCAGCGGCCGATCCGGACCCACGGTCGGGCTGCGGCCCAGGTTGGCGATTCCCGCGAGCCAGGGACCGCCGTCCACCCGGCTGCGCACCGCATACACCCCGGGCGCCGGACACGCCACGCCCGCCGGCGGCACCACGTTGGCCGTGGGAAAACCGATCGTCCGCCCACGCCGCTCGCCGGCAACGACCGGTCCCTCCAGCGCGAAGGGATGGCCCAGCAGGCGGGCGGCCAGCCCCGGCCGACCGTCGGCCAGCGCCTTGCGGATCCGCGTGGAGGAGATGGTGCCCCCCTCGGCGCGCACCAACGGCACAATGCCGGTTTGCAGGCCGCACGCCTGACGCCCAAGCACCGCGAGCATCTCGGCGGTGCCGGTCGCGCGGGCGCCGAAGCGGAAGTCCGCTCCGACGAAGGCCCGGCGGGCGCCCGCCCTGCGGCACAGATACTCCTGGACGAAGGTCACGGCCGCCACCTCCGCCAGCGCGGCGTCAAAACGCAGTTCCACCAGGGCATCGACCCCGAGCGCCTCCAGGTGGCGCGCACGCTGGTCGGGACTGGAAAGCAACTCCGGGGCCTGGTCCGGCCGCAGCACCGCCAGCGGATGCGGCACGAAGGTCAGCACGGCCGCGAGGGCGGCTTCGGCCCGCGCGGCCTGCAGCATGGCATCAATGACCGCCCGATGGCCGCGGTGCACCCCGTCGAAGGTGCCCACCGCGATGAACGCGGGCCTCCCGTCGGCGTTCGTCAGAGCCTCCAGCGCATCGGCACGGAGCACGCAGGACCCCCCTCGCCGCCCCCACCTCACCGGGAGGGCTGGACCAGCACCCGTTCCAGCGCCCAGGCGCACACGCCCTGGGTGCTGGTGCGCCGCGCCATCGCCAGCAACCGGCCACCGCCGTCCAGCAGGCAGACCGGTCCATCGCGGTCCGCCGCAGTCGCCCGTTGTCGGCCCGGTGCGCGCCCGTACCGTATCCCGTTTGCCTCCTCGGGGTCCAGGACCCGCTGCGGCAGCCACCGCAGCACATCCGCCGGCTCGCGCAGGTGCGCGACGAGTGTCCCATGCTGCAACGCAACCGCAATCTCCTCCAGGGTCCAGCACGACGACGCGTCCAGGCCCGCCGCGGCGGAGCGGATCAGGGCGTCCATATGGCCGCCCACCCCCAGCCGCCGCCCCGCCTCCGCGCACAGCGAACGCACATAGGTACCCGCCGAGCAGGCGACGCGGCAACGCGCGCGGGCGGTGGCACCCGGCCGCCAGCTGAGCAACTCCAGGCCGTGCACCGTCGCGTGCGCCACCGGCAGGGGAACCGCCTCGCCCCGGCGGGCGTATGCATAGAGCCGCTCCCCCTGGTGGTGGCGCGCAGAGAAGGCGGGCACGGGCAACACGACCTCCCCGCACAGGCCGGCGAGGACGTCCGCCACCTCGCTGGAGCGCAATCCCGACGCGTCGCAGACCCTACCCGGCCGTCCACCGGCGTCCTGCGTGTCGGTCTCGACCCCCAGCACGAGGTCAAAGTGATAGGTCTTCGGCGGCAGGTGCAGGTAGTCGGCGAGTCGGCACGCCGGGCCAATCCCAATCGCCAGGACCCCGGCGGCCCCCGGGTCCAACGTGCCCACGTGGCCCACACGCCAACCCCGCGGCAGCCGGGCCCGCAGCCAGCCCACCACCTGCTGCGAGGTGGGGCCGGGCGGCTTGAGCAGACCCAGCACGGCACCCTCTGGCCACGGCAGGGGCGCGCTCAGGACGCACCCTCCGGCTGAAGCGCCGCCCGTGCCGCCGCCAGCACCTGCGCCCGCACCGTCTCCAGGTCCCCGTCCACGCTGCAACCCGCCGCCCGGGCGTGCCCGCCGCCGCCGAACGCCTGCGCCAAACGGCTGACGTCCACACGGCGGTTGCTGCGCAGGCTGACCCGCACCCGACCGGGCTGATCCGCGGCGAACAGGGCGGCCACCTCCACCCCGCGCAGCGAACGGGGGTAGTCGACCAGCCCCTCGGAGTCGCCGGGGTCCGCGCCGGACGCTAGATCGCTGGATTGCAGCGAGACCCAGGCCAGTTCGCCGCTGGCGTCCACCCCCAGGCTGTTGAGGGCGACCGCGAGCAGACGCAGCGAGCCCAGGCTGCGGCTGTCCCAGACCTCGTGCCCCACCAGCGCCAGATCCGCGCCGGCGGCCCGCAACCGCGACGCCATGGCCAGCGTGACCGCGGTGGTCGCGCCGTAGCGGAATCCCCCGGTGTCCGTCGCCAGGGCGGCAAACAGCGCCGTCGCCCCCCGCGCATCCAGCGCCGCCCCGAGGGCGTCGCACAGACGCAGGGCGATCTCACCGCAGGCCGCCGCATCCGGATCGACGTAGTTCAGCGTGCCGTAACAGCCGTTGCTGCGGTGGTGGTCGATGTTGACCACCGTGGGAATGGCGTCCAGGAGTTGGGTGGCGCCGCCGATGCGGTCAAGGTCGGCACAATCCAAAAACAGCGCCACATCGAACGGACCGGCGGCCTCCGCCGGTGGCACGCACTCGCGGTCGGGGTCCAGGAACGTCAGGTTGGCGGGAATGGCATCGGGGCTGACCACGACCGCCTGCTTGCCGATGGCCCTGAGGCCGCGGGCGACCGCCAGGGAGCACCCGATGCTGTCACCGTCGGGCCGGACGTGCAGCACCAAGAGCACGCGCCGACTGGCCCGCAGGCAAGCGGTGACCGCCGTCCACGCCTGCGCGGTCGGCGTCGGATCCGCCGCACCCGTTGCCAACGCCGCCCACTCCCCCTCGGACCTCCGTCACGGCTGCGACGAACCGGTCTCGTCGCGCTCGGCGTGCAGATCGCGCAACACCCGCGCGATCCGGTCGCTGTGTTCCAAGGAGCCGTCCAGCACGAACTGGATCTCCGGGGTGCGATACAGCCGGATCTCCCGCCCGAGGGCGCTGCGCACATGCCCGCGCGCGCGCCCCAGCGCCGCCATGGTGGCCGCCTGCTCGGCCTCCGGGCCGAACACACTCACATAGATCTTGACGTGCCGCAGATCCGTGGAGACCTCCGCCCGCATGACCGAGGCAAAGCCAATGCCGGGGTCCTTGAGGCCGCGCAGCACCTGCGCGGCCACCTCGCGCACCGCCTCGGCGACCCGCGCCGCCCGTTCCGCCGCCATCGGAGACACCCCTCCCGCGACCGATCCCGCGCGCCGCCGCCGGAGGCCCGGCAATGGGTGCGGCCGCGGGCGGTACCCGCGGCCCCCGTCCCGGCGAGCGGCCTAACGCGGCACCTCGCGCTCCTCCAGCACCTCGATGACGTCGCCTTCCTTGACGTCGGGGTAGCGCTCGACACCGATACCGCATTCGTAACCGGCGGCCACCTCGCGGGCGTCGTCCTTGAACCTCCGCAGGGAGGATATGCTGCCCTCGTGCACGATCGTCCCACCCCGCACCAGCCGGCAGGGGGCCCCGCGCCGTACGACCCCGTCGGTCACGTAGGAGCCGGCGATCACCCCGACATTCGGCACCCGGATCGTGCGGCGGACCTCGGCGTGGCCCACCACGACGGTCTCGAACTTCGGCTGCAGCCGCCCGGCCATGGCGCGGGCCACCTCGTCCAGAAGTTCATAGATCACACGATATGTCTGAATCTCCACGCCGGTGCGCTGCGCCTCGCGCTCGGCGTTGGCATCGGGGCGGACGTTGAACCCCAGGATCACGGCGCCGGACGCGGACGCCAGCATCACGTCCGATTCGCTGACCGGCCCCACGCCGGTATGCAGCAGCACGAGCCGGACTTCGTCCTGATGCACCTTTTCCAACGACGCGCGCAACGCCTCGAGGGAACCCTGCACATCCGCCTTCACGATGACCTTGAGATCGCGGGCCTCCGCCGCATCCCCGTCCTGGCGGAACTCCGCCAGGGTGACGGCGCGCTCCAGGCTCAGCGCCTCGCGGCGCCGATCCTCCTGGCGCTCGCCGGACACCGTGCGCGCGACCCGCTCCTCCATCACCTGCAGCGTATCGCCGGCCTGGGGCAGCGCCTCAAACCCCATGATCACGACCGGCTTGCACGGACCGGCTTCGCGCACGTTCTTGCCTGTATCCGAAAGCAGGGCCCGCGCCCGGCCAAACACCTGCCCGGCGACGAACGTGTCGCCCACGCGCAGTGTTCCGGTATGCACCAGCACGGTGGCCACCGGACCGCGGCCGCGCTCCACCCGCGCCTCGATCACCGACCCGACGGCCGGCCGCTCCGGGTCCGCCTCCAGTTCCTGAACGTCGGCGACCAAGAGCAGCATCTCCAACAACTGACCGATGCCCTCGCCTTTGAGCGCCGACACCGGCACCACGATGGTATCCCCACCCCAGGACTCCGCCAGGAGTCCGGCGTCGGCCAACTGCTGCAGCACGCGGTCCTGGTTGGCGTTGGCCTTATCGATCTTGTTCAGAGCGACGACGATGGGCACCCGGGCCGCCCGCGCGTGGCTGATGGCCTCCAGGGTCTGGGGCATCACCCCGTCGTCCGCCGCCACCACAAGGACGGCAATGTCGGTGACCTGCGCTCCGCGCGCCCGCATGGCGGTGAAGGCCTCGTGGCCCGGGGTGTCCAGGAAGACGACGGTACGGTCGCCGTGCGCCACTTCGTAGGCGCCGATGTGCTGGGTAATGCCCCCCGCCTCGCCCTGGGCGACGCGCGTGCGCCGGATCGCGTCCAACAGCGATGTCTTGCCGTGATCGACGTGGCCGAGCACCGTGACGATCGGCGGACGCTCCGCGCGCCGTTCGGGGTTGTCCTCGCGCAGCAGCGCCGCCACCGGATCCCGATCCACGGGACTCGCCGGGAGGTCGTCCCGTTCCTTGGTGTCCACCGTGACCTCCAGGGCCTCCGCGACCGCGCGCGCCTGATCGGGCTCCAACTGCTGGTTGATACCCGCCATGACGCCCTGCTCCAGCAGCTTCTTGATGACCTCGGTCGCCGGAACCCGCAGCATGTCGGCCAGTTCGCCAACCTGCACCGGGCCGGAGAGCTCGATGCGCTCGGCCGGCGGCAGGGCCTGCGCCTCGCCGCGCCCGCCCAGGTTGAGTCGCCGCCGCCGCCGCCCGCGACCCCGTCGACCACCGAAGTCGTCCGCACCCACGAGCACGCCGCCCGGCCGGGACGGCCGCCGGCCGGCGCCGCCGCGGCGACGAATCTCCGTGCCTTCCCCGAATCCCCCGCGCGGCCGATCGCGGCGTGGATCGCCGGATACGGTGGTGGGGACCCCTGCCGCCGGCATGGCCCCCGCCGACGCCGCCGGCCGCGGGGCGTTGGGGTCGACGCGCCGCACAGGCAGCAGCGGGCGCTCCGGTTCCCGCAGCGGCGGCGGCGCCCCGGGAACAATTTTGCGCACGGGCAGCAATCCCGGCCGTGGTGGCGCGGCCTCGCCCGTTGGCATGCTATACGCCGGAGCCGGACGGGGCGCGGCCGGCCGCCTTGCCGCGGCCGGTGCCGCGGGCGGCTCCGGCGCCTGCGGGGCCGGAACCGGCGCGGGATCGCTCGGAGGCGCCTCGGGCGCCGCCTCCGCCTCGTTCACCGGTCCGGCCGCCGGGACCGCCTCCGGCGAAACGGTCTCCGGTTCGGTCGGAACCTCGGGCTCCGGTGCCGACGGCGGTACCGCGGCCACCGCGGGCGACGCCACCTCCGGCACGTGCGGCGCGGCCGCCTCGGCTGGAGGCTCCTCCGGCCGAGGCGCCTCCGGCGCCACCGGGGGCGTGGTCTCCGGGCGCAGCGGCCGCCGCGGACGCGGCGGTGTCGGGTGCGGCGCGACCAGCGGCAGCAGACCGGGGGCCGGCCGGAAACGAACGGGTCCGGTCCGCGGTGCGCCCGCGGTCGGACGGGCGCCCGCCGGACGTGCCGCCGGCCGCACCGGTCCCGCCGTTGGCGCGGAGGACCCCGCGGCCATTGGACCGGCTGGTGCCCTGGGCGCGGCCGCGGTCGGCGCCGTAACGGCCGCCGGATGGCTGGCCGCTGCCGCCCGTGCGGGCGCGTTCCCCCGACGTTCCGCTACGATACGACGCAGCTTGGCGACCACCTGATCGTTGAGGGTCGCCATATGATTGTTCATATCGATATGCATTTCGTCGGAGAGCAGCCGGATGACGTGCTTGCTGTTCAGGTTCAGTTCTCGAGCCAGCTCGTAAACGCGAATTCCCCTCAGCAAAAGGCCCCACCCCCGCCGCAACTCCGTCCAACGCCCGCCCGCGCGTCCCCGTCCGGATCCCCGCCGATGGTCTGGCGCCGCCCGGGCGACCGCCCGGGGCTCGAGCCGCCTCCCGCGATCCCGGACCGCCGGCGGTGGTCCCGGGACGCCACCCCGCCGGTCCCGCGCGCGAACCGCCTCCGCGGTAGCCACCGGGTCGAACCCGCCCGTCGCGCTCGCGGCGCTGGCCCATCGGCGCCGCCGGACCGGGAAGTGACACGTGCAGTGCGTTGGCCAAGTTGCCGTCCGTAATCGCGATCACGGTGCGCGGCGCCCGACCCGTCGCTGCCCCGAGTTCGGCCTTGCGCCCCGGCCGCACGCAGGGGATGCCCCGCGCGCGGCACCCCTGCGTGAAGCGATCGACGACGGCCGCCGGTGCGTCGGTCGCCACAACTACGAGGCGGGCGCGACCCTGCTCAACCGCCGCGATGGCAGCCACCTGACCGGACGCAAGCCCCTTGGCCCGTTGGGCCAGTCCCAGCACGGCCATCCAACGCGGCGGCGCGGCCCTGGGTCCCGTGGGTCGATCCGCACTCTGCCCGCCCCTGTAGCCGACGGCTTCGCGGTCGTACACCACCTGCGGCCTGCGCGCCGGGGCCGCTGCCCCGGCCGGGCTCGCCCGGTTGGACCGGGCCCCCGCACCCTCTGTGTCTGCCGTGTCGGTCGCCCTCCTCCGTGGTCCCGCGGCCTCGCATCCCGGTGCCTCACTGCGGATCCTGTGGTCCCCGCCCGCCGCGTTTGGGGGTCCGGGTCGGCCCGTGGCGGTTGCGCGCAATCAGGTGCTCCGGCAGGGGCGCCAGCGCCCGGTGCACCTGCGGCGCCCGCGGCTGCGGCTGTGAGCGCAACGCGGCGAACGCCTCCCGCAACGGTACCAGTTGGGCGCCGGCCTCGGTGGCGCGCAGGGCCCGCAACAACCGACCGGCGGCGGCCCGTTCGAAACAGCCGCCCTCGCGATGAACGTAGGCACCGCGTCCGTTTCGCTTGCCGGTCGGGTCGCATTCGAGCAGCCCCTCGGGGGTGCGCACGATGCGCACCAACTCCCGCTTGCCCTGCACCTCGCCGCACCCCACGCAGGTGCGTTGCGGCGGGCGCCTCCTCTGGGCCATGCCCATCCCCCCCGCCCGCTACTCCTGGGGCGCCCGGTCCGGCGGTGTCTCCCAGGGCGCCGCGGCGGAACCGGATCCGGACCACGGCGCATCCACCGCGCCGTCCGGGCCGCTGGACTGCGACCACGGGGCGGACAGCGACGAAACGGGCGGCACGGTGGCGAGTTCGGCGCGCTCCTCTTCCGTGAGTTGTGTATCACTTCGGATATCGATGCGCCAGCCCGTCAGCCGTGCCGCCAGCCGGGCGTTCTGCCCTCCGCGGCCGATCGCCAGCGACAGTTGGAAGTCGGGTACAACGACCCGCGCCACCTTCTCCTCCTCGTTCAGGAGGACGTGGCTCACCTTGGCGGGCCGCAGCGCGGTGGCCACAAACTCCAACTGGTTGCCCGACCACGGCACGATGTCCACTTTTTCCCCGCGCAGCTCGCCCACCACGTGCTGGACGCGCATCCCCTTGTGACCGACGCAGGCCCCAACCGGGTCGATGTTGTCGTCGCGCGAATGCACCGCAATCTTGCTGCGGGTCCCGGCCTCGCGGGCGATGGCCCGGATCTCGACCAGGCCGTCGTGGATCTCGGGCACCTCAAGCTCAAAGAGCCGCTTGAGCAGGCCCGGATGGGAGCGGGAGACGACGATCTGGGGTCCCTTGGGCGTGCGCCGCACCTCGGCAAGGTAGACGCGAATCCGTTCACCGGGTGCGTAGGTGTCTCCCACCATCTGCTCGGAGGGCGGCAGGACCGCCTCGGTCTTGCCGAGGTCCACAAAGACGTGCCGGGTCTGCACCCGCTGCACGACCGCGGTCAGGATGTCGCCTTCACGCTGCGAAAACTCGTCGTAGATCATCCCGCGCTCGGCCTCGCGGATCCGCTGCAGCACGACCTGCTTGGCGGTCTGGGCGGCAATGCGGCCGAAGTCTTTGAGAACCACGGGAAACTCGACCACATCCCCCGGTTGGAACGCGGGGTCGAGTCGAACCGCCTCATCGGCGGGAATCTCCTGCGTGGGATCCAGCACCTCGTCGACCACCCGCTTGATGACGAACAACTCGACCCGCCCGCTGCCGCGGTCGATGCGCGCCACCACGTTCTCGACGGTGCTGTAATTGCGCTTGTAGGCGGAGACGAGCGCCGCCTCCACCGCGGCAAGCAGGGTTTCGCGGTCGATGCCGCGCTCCCGCTCCAATTCCGTCACCGCGCCCAGCAGGTCCAGGTTCTCCGGCGGCACACGCGTCCCCCCTGCCGAAACCGGTCAGCGTTCTTCGATGCGCAGGCGCGCCCAGGCCAGCAAATCCCACGGGATCACCGCGCGCTCGCCCTCCTCGGGCCCGAAGGCGATGCGCACGCCTGCAGCGTCCTGTCCCAGGATGCGACCGTCCCACTCGCGGCGACCGTCCACGGGCTGCCGCGCCGCCAACCGCACCGTGCGCCCGGCGAAGAACTCGAACTCCCGCGGGGTGCGCAACGGCCGCTCCAGCCCGGGCGACTGAACCTCGACGGCCGGATCGGCGCCCACGGCCTCCATCTGCTCCAGCAGGGGCGCCACCGCCCGGTGGAAGGCGGTGAGATCGTCGAGGCTGGGACCTCCGGGCGGTCGATGCACGACGATCCGCACCCGGGCCCGCCCCGCGGTGCCGGTCAATCCGGCTTCTAGTACGACCAGGCCAAGCGTGGTGGCGACCGATTCGGCCACGGCAGCGACCGCGTCCCGCGCACCCACTGGCCCGCCTCCCGGTCGCCCGACCTAAGGCGTCACCCAGTCGTGAAAAGAGTGGGCCGTACACCCACTCCACGCATGCGGGTAGCTGCAGCGTCGGCGCCGGCTCAGTATACCACCGTCGCGCCAACCCTGACAACATGGTCGCGGCCTTCCGGCCTTCCGCGGCCCGGCCCCGTCAGGCAGGCCGCAGGCGATCGCCCAGGCGCCCCACCTCCCGGAGGAAGTTCGCGGTGGCGACCGCCCCGTGCACCAGGTGCGGCAGGTGGAACTTTTCGTCCGGGGCGTGCAGCCGGTCGTCCGGAAGCCCAAAGCCCGTCATGACCGTGGGGACGCGCAGCGTTGCGGCGATCAGCGACAGCGCGGGCAGACTGCCCCCCATGCGCACCAGCGCGGGCACCCGGCCGAAGCCCGCGGCGAGCGCCCGGCGTCCGGCGTCCAGGACCGGATGGTCGGTCGACAGGCGGACCGGAGGCTGCGCCTCCAACACGCGCAGGCGCAGGGTGACCCCTTCGGGCCGCAGAAAGTTCACCCGCTCCTCCAGGGCGCGCACCACATCGCCCGGATCCTGGTCGGCAACAAGGCGCAGGCTGATCTTGGCCACGGCGCGGCTCGGAATCACCGTCTTGGAACCAGGGGCGACGAAGCCGCCGACGATGCCGTGCACCTCAAACGTCGGCCGGGCCCAGAGGCGCTCCAGGAGGGTGTAGCCGTGTTCCCCCGGCAGCGCGGGGGCGCGGACTTCGTCGCGTTGGTAGGCGGCTTCGTCAAACGGCAGCGCGGCCCAGGCGGCCAACTCCTGGGCCGACGGCCGCTGCACGTGGTCGTAGAACCCCGGGAGGGTCACGGCGCCGTTCCAGGGCTTGCAGCCGGCCAGCACGTGGCACAGGGCCAGCAAAGGGTTGGGCGCCGCACCGCCATACATGCCGGAATGCAGGTCGACCTCGGCGCCGCACGCCTCCAACTCGGCGTAGACGATGCCGCGGGTGGCCGTGTAGATGGCGGGGAGCGCGGGCGAAAAGAGGCTGCCGTCGGCCGCCCAGGCGGCGTCGGCGCGCAGCCGCTCCGGCTCGGCCGCGATCAGGTCGGCCAGCGCGTGGCCGCCGCATTCCTCCTCGCCCTCGACGACGACGCGCAGGTTGACGGGCAGCCGCCCCTCGGCGCAAAGCAGGGCCGCGACTCCGCAGAGCACCGCCCAGCACTGTCCCTTGTTGTCGTCCGCACCGCGGGCAAAGACGTCCTCCCCAACGATGCGCGGAGCA
This sequence comes from Clostridia bacterium, assembly GCA_027335515.1. The sequence continues at coordinate 3,152 of DAHWHT010000028.1, read as the reverse complement.
AACGGGGGGGTGGTCCATTGGTCCAGCGGGTCCGCCGGCTGCACATCGTAGTGGCCATAGAGCAGGACCGTCGGCAGAGACGGATCCTCGTCGCGCCGCCCCACGACCACCGGCAGACCGCCGGGGCCTGCGGCGGGCACCACCTGGACCGACACCCCCATGGCGTCGAGGCGGGCTGCAACCCAGGCCGCCGCCGCCGCGCAGTCGGCGGCGTGCTCCGGCAGGGCGCTGACGCTCGGGATGCGCAGCCATTCGAGCAGGGCATCCGTCCAGGCCTCGCGGGACCGTTCGGCATAGGCGCGGATCGGATCCCCGCCGCCTTCACGCTGCGACATCCGCCATCCCCCCTCCGCGGTGTCGGACCCACACGGCACCCACCCAGTCTATCCAGGCACCCGAACCGTGGCCCTCAACGACCGTGGCCCTCAACGGCGCGCGACCCGCACGGACCTATGGATGCCGGAACACGACGGATCGTAGATCTTAGCATACCAGCCGGGCACGGCGGCGCGCGAGGAGTCGGCGGCAGCGCGGCGAAACCCCGGCATGGGTGTGCACCGAGGTGGCCGGGAGCCCGCGGACACCCGCGGAAGGGGCGTGGTGGCAGTGGTCCAAGCGTCGGCGCCGGCCGAGGCCGACCCCGCCGGCGGGGCGCAGCAACGGCTGGAGGCCGTGCTCCAGGGGATCCCGTCCGCGCTGGTCGCCGTATCCGGCGGCGTCGATTCCGCCGTGGTGCTCGCCGTCGCGGCGCAGGTCGTCCCGCGCGTCGTGGCCGCCAGCGGCACGTCGGTCGCGTACGCGGCCGAGGACCTCGCGACCGCACGGACCCTGGCGGCACGCCTGGGCGTCGAGCACCTGGAGGTGGCGACCCGCGAAACCACGGACCCGCGGTATGCGGTCAACGCCCCCTCGCGCTGCTTTCACTGCAAGACCGAGCTGTACGGCAAGCTCCGCGCCGAGGCGGCCCAACGCGGACTGGCGGTCGTGCTGGACGGGACGCACGCGGGCGACCTGGGAGACTTCCGGCCCGGTATGCGCGCGGCCGACGCCCTCGGCGTGCGCAGCCCGCTGCGCGAGGCCGGTCTGGACAAGGCGGAGGTGCGCGCCATCGCCCGCGGCCTCGGGCTCGCCGTCTGGGACAAGCCGGCCAGCCCCTGCCTGGCGTCGCGCTTCCCGTATGGTGAGGCGATCACTGCGGCCAAGCTCTCGATGGTCGAACGTGCGGAGGCCTACCTGCACGATCTGGGCTGGCGCGAGGTGCGCGTCCGCCACCACGGCAACCTGGCGCGTATCGAGGTACCGCCGACCGATCTGCCCCGGGTTTTGGAGCAGGCCCAGGAGATCGCCGCGTACCTGCGCGGGTTGGGCTATCTGTACGTGACCCTGGACCTCCAGGGGTTCCGCTCCGGATCGCTCAATGCGGCGCTGAGCCCGAAGGCTCGGGCGGAGGCGCGCTGACCGCGCGCGCCTCCCATGCGGCCACCGCCGCCGCGAACACCCGCTTGAGCGGCACCCCGGAGGCCAGGGCCGCCGCTTTGCAGTCCTCATACTCCGGGGCCGCGTTGACCCACTCCCCACCGCGCCAGGCGGCCTTGACGCGCACCGTGCCGTAGCACGTCTCGACCGCATACAGGCCGCGCGGCAGCGACCAGCGCTCCACCTCCGCCAACCGCACCCCTAGGGCCGTCGATTCCGCAAAGAGGGTGTCGCGCACCGCGGCGACCGCCTCCGGACGCACCAGGGCCCAGAGGCGCGCCCCCGGCCGCTGCTTTTTCATGAGCAGGGGCGCCACCGCCACGTCCAGGGCGCCGGCGGCCGTCAGGCGCTCGAACACATGGCCGATGCCCTCCGGGGTCTGGTCGTCGATGTGGGTCTCGATCTCCACCAGGCGCTCCCGCCGCAACCCGGCCGCGGCCCCGTCATCGCCCCAGACAAAGCGGCACGCATTGGGATGGCCCGGGAAGTCCCGCGCTCCGGCACCAAAGCCCGCGCCGCCCAGGCGCCACGCCGGCCAAAACAGCGCCGGCTGCGCCAGGGCCGCCAGGATGGCCGCCCCGGTAGGCGTGACCAACTCAGCCGCAACCGGACCGGGATGAAACGAAAAGCCGGTCAACAGCGCCACCACCGCCGGGGCCGGCACCGGCAGCAAACCGTGCGCCGCCTCCACCGCCCCCCCACCGCTTGGCAGCGGACCGACCGAGAGGGCGGCGATGCCGAAATCCTCGAGGGCGGCGGCCACCCCGACCACGTCCCCCAGCGCGTCCTCCCCGCCCACCTCATGCAGATGGACGGCCTCCGGCGCCACGCCGTGGACGCGCCCTTCGGCCTCCGCCAGTCGGGCGAAGACGGCGGCGGCACGTTCGACCACGCCCGGCGCGAGCGGGGTCGCCGCCAGTAGCCGGCGGATCTCCCCGTACGGCCGGTGGGGATGATGGCGGTGGCGGTGGGAATCAGGGGGATCCGACTCGTGGGAATGGCCGTGCGCCGGGGCTGGCCCCGGCGGCGGCGTTTCCGCGGAGGCGGCGACCGCCTTGGGGACCGGCTGCCCGTCGTAGCGCACGTGGGCGCGCAGACAGGCGATGGCACCGCGCCGCACCGCCTCGGTCTCGACCCTCAGCCCGGGGATGCCAAGGGCGGACAGTGCCGCATTGACCGCCTCAAGGCGCGCGCCCGCGTGCAGCAGGGCCCCTAGCGCCATGTCGCCGCTGATACCGAAGCCCGCATCAAAATGGCCGCGTTTCAATCGCCGTCCCCCCCCCGAGCCGACCGCCGGTTGATGCGGTGCGCCAGCACCCCGGCCCCGAAACCGTTGCCGATGTTGACGACCGCCAGGCCGGCCGAACAGTTCGCCAGCATCGTCATCAGGGCCGCGTACCCCCCCGCCGCGACCCCGTAGCCGACCGGACTCGGCACCGCGATCACCGGTCGGTCCGTCAATCCCGCGACCACTCCGGGCAGAGCCCCCTCCATTCCGGCGACCACCACCACCACCTCGGCCTGCCGCAGCGCCGGCAGCGCCGCGGCGATGCGGTGCAACCCGGCCACACCGACGTCCGTCAGCCTCGCCACCGCGCTACCGCAGAAGGCGGCCGTTTCCGCCGCCTCCTCGGCCACCGGCAGATCCGCCGTACCGGCCGTCACCACCAGCACCC
>DAHWHT010000009.1 GCA_027335515.1 Clostridia bacterium | reverse complement strand
GCCCCCACGTTACCGCCCCGATTTCCAACTGGCCAGGCCGATTCTGCGCCCCCAGCCACCGTCCCGGACGCTCTCGCCCTGCCGTGCTCCACCTCACGCCGCCTCACGCAGCCCTCCTACGCTGTTCAGTAAACATGTACGGCGCGGGGTGTCGTTGGTGCCGGCTTCTGCGCCGTCCCTTGGTCCTTCTCCGTTCCAAGACGCGGCGATTACGGATCACGCTCGTGCGACCGTTTGGGTATGGACAGAGTCTCAAATCTACTTCCCATGCGCAGTTTCGCGATGAAAATAATCTGACCAGCGTGTTCCGCGGCATGGGCGGTGACGCGACTCAGAATTTCTATGACGGTTGTTTCCTTGCCACGAATGGGTTGAGTTTCCGTCAACCGCGACGTGGGCAATTCTGCAAGGACCGCGTCGGCCTCGGCGAACGTCGCTCGAACGTATTGAGTCAGCCGCTCGACGTCCCATGGGCCCCTCTCGGAAAACTCCGCATCTCGATCCCGAATGTCTTCGCTTCCGCCTAAGCCGACGTGAAGGCGCTGTCGCAAGTTGCCGCATATATGCAATGCCAGGTTGCCAACGCTGTTGCTCGCGGTGTTGGGCCTCCAGGCGATGTCGTCCGGAGACAGCCGGGCTACCGTAATAGACACTCGGAGACCAATGTCCTTCAAGCGCAATCGTGCACACGCGATGACCTCTTTCGCAATGACCACAGCGCCGCCCCCTCTCCGTCGCCGCCAGCGTCTTCGTTGTGCCCCAGGCCGGTCCTTGGACGTCCGCGCCAACGTGAAGCGCGCACAGCAGCGCACCCGCCGGCCGCGGCTCGACCGGCCGTGGTTCTCCAGACGACCGCGTGTACTTGCGGCCGGGCGTCCGCTGGGCGATCGCGCCGGGTTCTGCCGATGTCCGAGGCACAGCGACCGCCGGCACCCGCTTGCGGCCCGGTGTGCACGGAAAGCAAGTCCGGCGGCCGCGTCCAACGGTGTGTGCCTACGGCATTCTTTCCGCCGACGGCGGCATCGGCTTGGGGGTATGCGCCGCGGGCCGGTTGGGATCCGCCCGAATCGGGTATCCCCACCTCGGCCGCGCGTCGCCGCCGCTGGCGGGTAGCGATGGCCGCACGCCGCCGCGAGCGCGCTCGGAGACGGTTGCGGGCCGGCCGCGGTTGCCGACCACCGACGGCTCGCGGTCGCGGCTGGCTTTTCATCGTAGTAAACGGTACGCTGAGGGTCGTTTCTGGGGTGACGTGCGATGGTGCGGGGGTGGACGGTTGGTGGCGGAGGCCTCGTTTCAGAGTTTGGGAGTCACGGCTCCGATCCTGCAGGCCCTGGCGGACATGGGATTTGAAGAGCCATCGCCCATTCAAGTACAGACCATACCTTTGATGCTCAGCGGCAAGGATGTCATTGGGCAGGCGCAGACCGGTACGGGTAAGACGGCCGCCTTTGGTATCCCGGCTCTGCAGCGGTGTTTGACGGACGTGCGCGGCCCGCAGGCGCTGGTGCTGACCCCGACGCGGGAACTGGCGCTGCAGGTGGCCGAAGAGATCGCGCGCATCGCCACCCATACCGGGCTGCGTGAGGCGGCCATCTACGGCGGCCAGCCGATCGAGCGGCAGATGCATGCCCTGCGCGCCGGGGCCGATATTGTCGTGGGCACGCCCGGGAGGCTGCTGGACCACCTGCGGCGTGGGACCCTGCGACTCGGGTCGATCCAGACCCTGGTGCTGGACGAGGGCGACGAGATGCTCGACATGGGCTTCATCGATGACATCGAGGCCATCCTGCAGGCCGCACCCGCCGAACGCCTTTCGGCGATCTTTTCGGCGACGGTGCCGCCCCCGATCCGGCGCCTGGCGCAGCGGTACCTGCGCACGCCCATCCACGTGCAGACGACCCCGGAGCGGATGGTGGCGCCGTCCATCGCCCAGTTCTACTACGAACTGCGGGGTATCGAGCGCAGTGAGGCGCTCTGCCGCATCCTTGACGTCGAGGACGTGGGCAGCGCCATCGTGTTCTGCCGCACCAAGCGCGGCGTGGACGAATTGGCGGCCGCCCTACAGGCGCGCGGCTATCCGTGCGCCGCCATCCACGGGGACATGGCCCAGCCGCAGCGGCTGCGGGCGCTGGCCCGTTTCCGGGACGGCGAGCGCTCCTTGCTGATTGCCACGGACGTGGCCGCGCGCGGTCTGGATGTCGAGGGTGTCACCCATGTCGTCAATTACGACGTGGCCACCTCGCCGGAGGCCCACGTGCACCGCATCGGCCGCACCGGGCGGGCCGGCCGCAGCGGTGTCGCCCTGACGTTGGTGGCGGCGCGGGAGTTGGGCCTGCTGCGGCAGATCGCCCGGGCCACCCAGGCCCGCATGCAGCGGCGCTCGCTGCCGACTGCGGCCGAGTTGGCGCAGGGGCTGCGCAATTCGGTGCGGCGCCAGTTGCAGGAGGCGTTGGCCGGCAACCTCTCGGGGTTCCTGGATTTGGCCCAGGAACTGGCGGAGGAACGTCCGGCCGTCGAAGTGGCCGCCGCCGCCATCCAGTTGGCCGTGGATGGGGCGCGGCTCGGTCCGGCCGCCCGCCCGCCCGCCGCCCGCAAGCTGCTGCCGGTGACGCGCGTGGCGCCGCCGCCCGCAAGCGGCGGTTCCGGTGCCGGACATGTGAGGAGTGATCCGCGTTGAAGCAGGCGACGATGGAGACCGAGCGCGGCACCTTGGCTTTGGAGTTGTATGACGAGGCGGCACCCGGGACGGTCGCGAATTTCGAGAAGCTGGCAAACAGCGGCTTCTACGACGGCCTGGCCTTCCACCGCGTCATTCCCAATTTCGTAGTTCAGGGCGGATGCCCGCGCGGTGACGGCACCGGCGGCCCCGGCTACACCATCCCCTGCGAGACCAAGGGCAACCCCCACAAGCACCAGCGCGGCAGCCTGTCCATGGCGCACGCCGGCAAGGACACCGGCGGCAGCCAGTTCTTCATCTGCCACGCCCCCCAACCCCACCTGGACGGTGTGCACACCGTGTTCGGCAAGGTCACCTCGGATGTGGATGTCGTGGATGCCATCCGCAAGGGGGACCGCATCGTGAAGGTGCGCGTCGAGGCGTCCGCCTGATCCGGCGGCGTTCAAAGGTCCGCGGCCAACCGGGCCCGCGCCTCCGATTCCTGAGTGGCGCGGGCCGCCTCATCCCAGCCGAGTTCTTCGGCCATCAACGCGACGACCCGGGGCAGGGCTTCCAGGGCGGCCTCCCGGTCGACAAATGCCAGGCGCAGGCGCCGCGCCAGCACGTCCAGGGGCCGCACGGCCATCTCGTGCCGCACCGCGAAACGCACCTCGGCCGCGATGTGCGCAAAGCCCGCCGTGAGGCGCTGCGCTCCGCCATCCGTCGCGAGGGCCCCTACGGCTGCCGCCTGGCCGCCGTAGCGCTCCCGCAGGTGGGCCGCGACTTCCGGCGTCACCTCGCCGGCAGCGATGGTCGGTCCCGCCGGGGTGGCCTCCGGTTCCGCCCCGAGCAGCGGCAGCAGGTCGCCGCGCTGGAGCGGGGCGGCCCGCAGCGCATGGCGGCGCACCACGTGCTCGACGGTGTCGGCGGCGATCACGCGGAAGGTCGTCCACTTGCCGCCGACGACCGTGACCAGCCCGGATGGGCTTTCGGATACCACATGGCTGCGGGCCAGGGCCGCCGTGTCGCGCGGCCGGCGCGGGTCGCTGACCAGGGGCCGCAGGCCGTTCCACGCCGACCGCACGTCCTCCAGGCGCAGCGGCTGGCGCAGGTGATGGTTGACGTGCTCCAGCAGGTAGGCCACGTCCGCCCGGTCGACGGGCGGGTGCGGCTCCGGTGCGGCCGGACGGTCGGTGGTGCCGATCAGGGTGTGCCCGAGCCAGGGCAGCAAAAACAGCACGCGCCCGTCGCGGGTGCGCGGGATCAGAATTCCCGTCCCGCTGGGGCAGACATGGCCGCCGACGACAAGGTGGATGCCGCTGCTGGGTTGCAGCAGCGGGCGCGCCTCGGGCTCGTCCATGCCCCGCACCGACTCGGCGAACGCCCCGGTCGCGTTGACGACGCAGCGGGCGCGCACGCGGCGCGCTCCGGAGCCGAGTTCGTCCACGACTTCGGCGCCGCGCGTCCGGTGTCCCTCCCGGATGAGGGCGCGCACGCGGGCATAGTTGACCACGGTGGCGCCCCGCGCGGCCGCGGTCAGCGCCAGCAGCAGGTTGAGGCGCGCGTCGTCGAACTGCCCGTCGTAATACAGCACCGCGCCGCGCAGGCCGGCGGCGTCGAGCTGACCGCCCGAGCGCTCGACCGCGGCCCGCGGGCCAAGGATCTCCGTGGGTCCCAGCCGGGCCCGCCCGGCCAGCCGGTCATACAGCGCCAGGCCGGCGGCGTAGTATGCCAGGTCGCGCCGGTGGTAGACGGGGGTGAGGATGCCGACGCGGCGACTGACGTGCGGCGCGATCTGGAAGAAGGCGGCGCGTTCGCGCAGCGCCTCGCGTACCAGGTGGAACTCGGCGGCGTCCAGGTGCGTGACGGCGCGCTCGAGGTAGCGGACCCCTCCGTGGATCAGCTTCGTGGACCGGCTGGAGGTTTCGCAGGCGAAGTCGCCGCGCTCGACCAGGGCGACGCGCAGCCCGCGCGCGGCGGCGTGCAGGGCGATCCCCGTCCCCACGCAGCCGCCGCCGATGACCAGCAGGTCGAACGCCACCGCCTCCAGGTCGCCCAGCGCCGCCTGGCGGCGGCGGACCGCGTCCGCGACTTTGGTCAAGGGGCCACCTCCCGCGCGGTTTCCGCCCTACCGGGACGGGTCGGGGTCGGACGTCGGTGTCTCCCAGGCAAGGCTGCGGGTCACCGCCCGCCGCCAGCCGGCGTAGCCGGCCTGGCGGACCTCCGCATCGGGGGTGGGTTCGAACCGTCGGGCCAACCGCCACCGCGCCGCCACCTCGTCGGGCGACCACAGGCCGGCGCCGACGGCGGCGAGTGCCGCGGCGCCCATGGCGGTCGTCTCGGTGACGGCGGGACGCAGCACGGGCACACCCAGGGTGTCCGCCTGCATCTGCAGCAGCAGATCGTTTCCGGTTGCCCCGCCGTCGACCCGCAGCTCCCGCAGGTGGACCCCGGCGCCCTCCATGACCGCGACGGCATCGCGGGTCTGGTAGGCGATGGCTTCCAACGTGGCCCGCGCCAGGTGGGCGGCTTCGCTGCCGCGCGTCAGGCCGACGATCAGGCCGCGGGCGGTCGGATCCCAGTGTGGTGCCCCGAGTCCGGTGAGGGCTGGCACGAAATACACCCCACCGCTGTCGGGGACGCGCGCCGCCAGTGCTTCGATCTCCTCCGATTTGCGGATGAGGCCCAGGCCGTCGCGCAGCCATTGCACCGCCGCGCCCGCCACGAAGATCGATGCCTCCAGCGCGTACGCCGCCGGTTGATCGGGGAGCCGCCAGGCGAGGGTCGTCAGCAGGCCGGGCGCCCGCACCGGCTGGTCGCCCGTGTGCACGACCAGGAAGGCGCCGGTCCCATAGGTGTTCTTGGCCATCCCCTCCCGAAGGCATCCCTGGCCGAACAGGGCGGCATGCTGGTCTCCGGCGACGCCGGTGATGGGCAGCGACGCCCCCAGCAACCCGGGCAGTGTCTGGCCGAACCGGCCCGCACACGGCCGGACTTCGGGCATCAGGCCGGCCGGGATGCCGAAGGCGGCCAGCAGCGAGGCGTCCCAGCGCAGGTGGTGGATGTCAAACAGCAGGGTGCGGGAGGCATTGGTCACATCGGTCGCATGCACCGCGCCCCCCGTGAGGCGATGCAGCAGCCAACTGTCGACGGTGCCGAACGCGAGGCCGCCGGCCTGCGCGCGCCCGCGCAGACCGTCCACGTGCCGCAGCAGCCACTGCAGCTTGGTCGCCGAGAAGTATGGGTCCAGCACCAGCCCGGTGCGTTGGGCGACCTGGGCTTCCAATCCCTCATCACGCAGTTGCGCGCAGATGGCCGCGGTGCGGCGGTCCTGCCAGACGATGGCCGGGTGGACGGCCCGTCCGGTGGCGCGGTCCCAGACCAGGGTGGTTTCACGCTGGTTGGTGATCCCGATCGCCGCCACGTCGCCGGCGGACAGCCCCGCCTGGGCCAGCGCCTCTCGCGCCGCGGCCAGTTGTCCTTCCCAGATCTCCTCCGGGTCGTGTTCCACCCACCCGGGTTGCGGGTAGTGCTGGGTGAGTTCGCGCTGGGCCATGGCCACAGGCAGGCCGTCGTCGTCAAAGACGATGGCGCGGCTGCTGCTGGTTCCCTGGTCCAGGGCGAGCAGATGGCGTCGCACGGGAATCCCCCCCGCCGCAGCGGTTGGCGGTCCAGGGGGGATTCACCTCTCGCGCGCGGTGCGGGTGCGCCGCACGGGGATTCCGGCGCCGCCCGGCGCTCACCCCGTCTTGGTCGCCGGGGCGGGGTGCGTCTGGCCGGCGTGCGGGATGCTCTGCCCGAGCGACTGGAGCGAGCGGCCAACCGAGCGCAGGGCGGCCGCGATATCGTGCAGCGCCCGGGTGATGCCGTGCAGCGCGGCGCCGATGCCAAGGAGTGCATGTGCCTGCCGCTGCGGCGCCTTCGCCTGGGCCTGGCCCGCGGCCGCCAGGGCGTGCAGCGCGCCGATCGCCGCCCAGCCGATGGTCGCCAGGATCGCCAGGCCCACAACGGCGACGATCAACCACGGCCACCCCTGCTGGTGCCAGGGCCGGCTTTGCACCGGCGCCGCGGTCGGCGGCTGGGCCGGCAGCCAGTATCCGCCGACGGGCGGCAGGACCTGAAGTGGCGCGGCGGGCGACGCGGGTGGTTGGCCTGCGGTGGCCGTAGATTGGGTTCGGGCCGGATTTTCCGGCATGGACTCACCCCCCGTCGGTTGCGCCCTCACCTGGCCATTCGTGTCGGGCGCCGCCTTTGTGCCCGTGGTCGTTTCCGGCCGGCGGCGGCAGGATCCGCTGGCGTATCTTCGCTGTCTTTCCGCCGGGGCTGCGCGGACAGATTAGCCCTGGGGAGGTGAGTTGCCATGGCTCAGGGACAGCGCAGCAATCGGGCCTTGGTCACGCAGGCCCGCAAGGCGCTCGACGAGTTGAAGTATGAGGTGGCAAGCGAGATCGGCGTGCAGGCCCCTGCCGACGGGTATTGGGGTGACCTGCCGTCGCGACAGAACGGCGCCGTTGGGGGACACATGGTCCGGCGGATGATCCAGTTGGCCGAGCAGCAGTTGGCCGGGCGCCGCTGACGCGCCGCGCGGGCGGTGGCTCTGTGGCGCCCTCAAAGGGGGGCGCCACGCGCCTGCGCCGCGGCCGCTTCCAACCGCGAGGCCAGCGCCGCGGGGCAGCGGGCTTCCAGATCGATTCCGTCCGATCCGTACACCAGGTGGGTCAATTCCCCGTGCGCCCGGACCGCGGCGACGAGCTCGCCCGCGGCCAGGGGCAGGTGGACGCGCACCGGCCGACGGGGGTCGTGCAGCACGTTCGCGATGGCCGTCCGCAAGGCGTCGATGCCCGCGCCCGTCCGGGCCGAAACGCAGACCTGCGGCACTTCGGCCGCCTCGCGCAGATCGGCGTCCGGGGGAATGGGACGGTCGATCTTGTTCCAGACCAGGATGCGCGGCAGTGCCTCTGCCTCGAGTTCGCCCAGCACCCGGGATACGGCGGTGCGCTGCTCGCGCTGGCGCGGGTGGCTCTGGTCGACCACCTCGACCAGGAGGTCGGCCTGACGCACCTCTTCCAGGGTGGCGGAGAAGGCGGCGATCAGGGCGTGGGGCAGGTCGTGCACGAAGCCGACCGTATCCACGACCAGCGCCTCGCGGTTGCCCGGCAGCCGCGCCGCCCGGGTCGACGGATCGAGGGTCGCAAACAGTTGGTCGGCGGCATGCGCGTCCGAGTCGCACAGGCGTTGGTGCAGCGTGCTCTTGCCGGCGTTGGTATACCCCACGAGGGCGACCACCGGTAGGGACGACCGCCGCCGTCCGCCGCGGTGCAATTCCCGGGTGGTGCCCAGGTGGGCGATCTGGGCCCGCAGCGCGGCAATTCGGGCGCGCACCCGGCGACGGTCCGACTCCAACTTCGTTTCGCCTGGGCCGCGTGTGCCGATGCCGCCGCCGGTGCGGCTGAGTTCGCGGCCCAGCCCGTCCAGCCGCGGCAGCAGGTACAGGCACTGGGCGAGCTCCACCTGGACGCGGCCTTCGCGGCTGTGGGCGCGCGCGGCGAAGATGTCCAGGATGAGGCGGGTGCGGTCGATCACCTTGCAGTGGAGGGCGTCCTCCAGGGCGAGTTGCTGTCGCGGGGAAAGGTCGCGATTGCACAACACCGTGTCGGCGTCCGCCGCGGCGACCGCCGCCGCCAGTTCCTCCACCTTGCCGCTGCCAAAGAGCGTGGCCGGATGGTAGCGGCGGTGGCGCTGCAGCACGGCGGCCACCGGATCCGCCCCGGCGCTGCGGGCCAATTCCTCCAGTTCGGAGAGCTCTTCTTCGAGCCCCCAAGCATCGGGTGGGCCCGCGATGCAGGCCAGAACCGCGCGTTCGCTGATGGTCCCGCCACCTCCCGGCGTTCTTGGTGCACCGCGTTTCCCCGGCGTGCGAAAGCGCCGGCGCGGCGGCTCAGTGCAGGAGCAACGGGGCGATCAGCAGGGCGACGATGTTGAGGATCTTGATCATGGGATTGATCGCCGGTCCGGCGGTGTCCTTGTATGGATCGCCGACCGTATCCCCCGTCACCGCCGCGGCGTGCGCCGCCGTCCCCTTGCCCCCGAAGTTTCCGGCCTCGATGTGCTTTTTCGCGTTATCCCAGGCGCCGCCGCCGGTGGTCATCTGGACCGCCAGGAACAGCCCGGTGACGATCGCACCCACCAGCATGCCCCCAAGCGCCTGGCCGCCCAGCAGAAACCCGACCAGGATCGGTCCGAGCACCGGGATGAGGGCGGGCACCATCATCTCCCGCAGGGCGGCGCGCGTGACGATATCCACGGCGCGACCGTAGTCTGGCTTGGCGGTGCCCTCCATGATACCGGGGATCTCGCGAAACTGGCGCCGCACCTCTTCGACCACCTGATAGGCGGCCCTGCCCACCGCCTCCATGGAAAGCGCGCCAAAGAGGAACGGCGCGATGCCGCCGAGGAAGAGCCCCGCCAGCACCCGGGGATTGCCGATCGTGAAGGCCAGCGTCTGATGGAGGTGCTGGTCCAGGACCCGCACGAAGGAGGCGAAAAGGACAATGGCCGCGAGGGCCGCCGAACCGATGGCGTAACCCTTCGTGACCGCCTTGGTCGTGTTGCCCACCGCGTCCAGGGCGTCGGTGACCTCGCGCACCGCCTCGGGCAGCGCGCTCATCTCGGCGATGCCGCCGGCGTTGTCCGTGATCGGCCCGAAGGAGTCGAGGGTGACGATCATCCCGGCCAGGCTGAGCATGGCCATGGCGGCCATCGCCACACCGTAGATGTGACCGACCGCATATGACCCGAGGATGGCGGCGACGATCAGCAGGACCGGTATCGCGGTGCTCTTCATCCCGACCGCCAACCCGGTGATGATGTTGGTGGCGGGCCCGGTGCGGCTGGCCTCCGAGATGGAGCGCACCGGCCGATACTGGGTGGAGGTGTAGTAGTCGGTGGTCATCATCAGGCCGGCCGTCAGGGCCAGGCCCATCAGCGCCGCCAGGAAGATGCCGTTGGGTCCTCCGTGGACGGGGACCCGCGCCATGATGGCGTGGCTCAAGAAGTAGAAGGCCACCGCCGAGAGGACCGCCGTGACCGCCAGGCCGCGGTAGAGCCGCCCCATGATGGAGCCGTGCCCGCCGCCGGTGGTGACGCTGAGGATGCCCACGATCGACGTCACGATCGACGTCGCTCCCAGGACGAGCGGGAAGTAGACGGCCTGGGGGTAGTGGCGGTATAGCAGCGCGCCGAGCAGCATCGCGGCGACCGAGGTGACGGCGTAGGTCTCAAACAGGTCGGCCGCCATGCCCGCGCAGTCGCCGACGTTGTCGCCGACATTGTCCGCCACGACGGCGGGGTTGCGCGGGTCGTCCTCCGGGATGCCGGCCTCCAGTTTGCCGACGAGGTCGGCCCCAACATCCGCCGCCTTGGTGTAGATGCCGCCGCCCAAGCGGGCGAAGGCGGAAATCAGGCTCGCCCCGAAGCCGAAGCCGATCAGGGCGCTCACGTTGTGCGTCAGCGCCTCCAGCGTCCCGACCCCCAGCAGTCCGAGCCCGACCACCAGCAGCCCGGTCACGGCACCACCCCGAACGGCAACGGCCAAAGCGCCGGCCAGACCGCTGCGGGCGCCTTCCGCCGTGCGCACGTTGGCGTGGACGGCGACCAGCATGCCGCTGGACCCGGCGACGGCCGACAGCGTGCCGCCGATGAGGAAGAAAAGCGCCGTTTCCCAGGAATGGAGGGTGAATCCGATGATCACCAGGAGGCCGAGCGCGACGAGGAACACCGCCCGGTATTGGCGCAGCAGGTAGGCCCGGCTGCCAAGTTGGATCGCGCGCGCGATTTCCTGCATCTGCGGGGAACCCGCCGGGCGCCCCAGCACCCATCGGATGAAGTACAAACCAGCCGCTACCGCCAGGAGCCCTGCCGCGACGGGCCACCATGCGTATCCCATCCGGTCGCGGGCCGGTGGTCCGGCCCGACCCCCCCCTTCTCGCACAGGGATGGACAGTCGCCATGGCCGAAGGCCGGGACGGGGACGGGCCGCGACGCACGAGGGCCGGTCCCGCGTGCTGCGGTTCCGGCCCCCGGGCTGGTCTTCAGTTGGTCTTGCTGCCGGAACCGGACGCGACGCTCGTGATGATCGGGGCCTGCGCCTGGGGCTCATCCGCGGCCGGCGTGCTGGACACCTGGCTGCGGGCCTCGTTCATGGAACGTTGGAACTCCTTGATGGTCTTGCCGACGGCTCCGCCGAGTTCCGGCAGGCGACGTGGGCCGAACACAAGCAGGGCGACGATCAGGAGAACGACGATGTGGACGGGCTGCAACAGATCACCTAGCAACAACGCCACCCCCTCTCCGCGCCCTACGATGCACTGCGGGGGGACATCGGCTCACCGGTGCACGGGCACCGCAACGCAACCCGCATGGTCCCTCATTATACCACGGGACGGTGCCCTGTCTGCAGGGAACCTGCGGGTGCGGTCTGCCCGATTGGATTCGTGGTGCACGGCCCGGATCCTTCGCCGGCCGGCATACCCGCGGCGGCAGACCGGAGAAGGTGCCTGGATGCCGCCCCGTGGTGCCCGGGGCATGGGGCCGCACCTCCCGGCCGCAACCGCCGGCCGTCTTCGGGGCGGACAGGGGTTGCGGCCCGGGCGGGCGAAGCGGGGAGGCGGGGGTGGCGCAGTGGCACGTCCGACGATTGGCCTTGATCTGGGTGGCACCAAGACGCTGGCGGTGGTGGCGACGGTTGAAGGAGGGATTCTCGGCCAGTCCAGGATGCCGACGCCCCACGGCGGGCGGGCGGAACTGGTGGAGGCCTTGTGTGCGGCGGTGGCGGCGGCGGCGGCGGACGCCGGCATCGCGGTCCGCGACGCGGCCGGAATCGGCGTGGGCGTTCCCGGACCGACCGATCCGCGCGCCGGGGTCTTGCTGGATCCGCCCAACCTGCCGGCGGACTGCCGGGACCTGCCGCTGGGGGCCATTCTGGGTGCGCGTCTGGGCCTGTCGGTGAGCGTGGAAAACGACGCCAACGCGGCCGCCGTCGGGGAGTTGCGCTTCGGAGCCGGCCGCGGCGCCGCCGACATGATCTACATCACCATGTCGACCGGTATCGGCGCCGGGATCGTCGCCGATGGACGCCTGGTGCGCGGATCGGGATTGACGGCCGGCGAGATCGGGCACATGCTGCTGGCGCCCGAAGCCGGAGACATCTGCGGCTGCGGGCGGATCGGTTGCTGGGAGGCCGTGTGTTCCGGTACGGGGATCGCCCGCCAGGCGCGGGAGGCGGTGGAGGCCGGCCGAGCTCCGGGTATGGCGGCGGCTGCGGCCGCCGGCGCGTTGACCCCGGCCGCAGTGCTGGAAGCGGCTTCGCGGGGCGATCCTGCGGCGCAGGGCATCATCGGGCGCGTTGCGCGCTACAACGGCTACGGCCTCCTGAACCTGCTGCACCTGCTCAGCCCGGGGCGGATCGTCATCGGGGGCGGTTTGACCCACGGCTGGGATCGGTTCCTTGAACCGGCGGCACGCTGGGCGCGCGCCCACGCGATGACGCGGCCGGCGGAGGCCTGCACCATCGTCCCCGCAGCCCTGGGCGACGTGGTGGGCGGCCTGGGCGCGGCCGCCCTGGTGGCGACCGACTAGCCGCCCTGTGGGCCGGAGGCTTCGGAGGAGGACTTCCGTGTGACGCTACCGCCCCGCTTTTGGCGCAATTTGGACTGGGTGTTGCTGGCCGCGACGTTCTTGGCCGCCGGCGCCGGTCTGGTGGCCATCGCCGGTGTCAGCGGCACCAGCCTGCACGCGCCGGCGGTGCGACTCCTTGTCATCAAGCAGACGATCTGGACCGTGCTTGGCGCGGGGGCGCTGATGGCCTGCGCCCTGACCGACTACCATCTGGTGGAGCGGTGGCGGCGGGAGCTGTATGTGCTGCTGGTCTTGATGCTGGGGATCGTGTTGGTGGCCGGCCACCACAGCCTCGGGTCGCAGCGCTGGATCCAGGTGGGCCCACTCCAGGTGCAGCCGTCGGAGTTCAGTAAGCTCCTGCTGATCTTCTGGCTGGCGGCCATTCTGGCACCGCGCGCCGGGTCCCTGCGGCGCTGGGACCAGGCGTTGCTCCCGACCCTCGGCGCCGCGTTGGCGGCCGGCCTGGTCGTGATCCAGCCGGACCTGGGCACGAGCATGATCTTTTGCGCGATCCTGGCGGGCATGCTGTATATCGCGGGCTTTTCCGGCGCGCGCCTGGTGTCGGTCGGGGTCCTGGGGCTCGGGTTGATCATCGGCCTGGTCGCGGCCCACCTGCGCTGGCACCAGGTGCCGTTGCCGCTGCAGAATTACCAACTGCAGCGTCTGCTGGCGTTCCTGCATCCGCACCGTAACGCCCAGAGTTCCGGCTACCACATCGTCCAGGCCGAGATGGCGATCGGGTCCGGGCGGTGGACGGGGACCGGCCTGTTCAGCGGCGGCATCAACCGTCAACTGCAGTATCTTCCGGAGGCGCAGACGGACTTCATCTTCGCGTCGATCGCCAACGTCGTCGGACTCGTCGGTGCCGGCTTCGTGTTGATCGTCTTGGCCGCGATCGTCTGGCGCGCCCTGGCGTGCATGCTCCACGCGCGCGACGCCCTGGGGGCGCTGCTGGCGGGCGGCATCGCCGTGATGATCGGCTTTCAGACGCTGCTGAACGTTGGGGTGGCCGTCGGGCTGCTGCCGGTGACCGGGGTGCCGCTGCCGTTCATGAGCTACGGTGGCAGCGCCGCCCTGGTGGACTGGCTGGCGGTCGGCATCCTCCAGAGCGTTTCCGTGCGCCGGCGCAAGATCCAGTTCTGAACGAATGGATCAGGTGGGTCGCCGACAGAGTCGGTCGATCAGCGTCGCAATCTCCTGCTGCTTGGCCTCGATGCGTTCCGCCATATCGTGCTCAAGGCCGGGGGTGGAAAACACCCGCGTCTGAATGCCGGCCACGATATCGCGGCCGACCGACTCCAGGAAGTCCCGCAGATCCCCGGGCGTCACGGATCCCATCGCCCCCTGTGCGGCGCGCGTGGCGAAGTCCTCGAGCTGCGTGGACGGATCATCCATCATTTCTTCGACATAGGCGGCTCGCAAACCCGCGCTGTCCATGCGCTGCTCCCCTGCGGTGCCGGATGGGCGTCGATGCGGTTTTCCCCTTGCTGCCACGGGTCCAGGCGGGCCTTCCCAACTTCGGCAGAGCTGTGGTAGGCTGTCGAACATACTAGCATATTTATACGGATTGCCGTGTCGCGACCTGGACATCGCCGAACGGCGAACGCCAGGCCGATGGGAATGCGTTGTTCGGAAGGGGACCGAGGGAATGGATGGGCCCGGGCGATGGGAGTTTAGGGGCGACGAACGCGACGCCTGTGCCCTGATCGCGCACGTTCGCAAGACGGGCATGCCATCGCATGGCAATGTGACACGGACCATTGAGGCATTGATGAAGATGGGGCACCGCTCCGGCGAGGTCGCCGGCGAGGGCGACGGCTGTGGCCTGCTGACCGACATTCCGCGGCGCATCTGGGCCCGGCGGTTGGCGCGGGCGCAGCGCCCGGATCGCCTTGTTTCCGACCCTCGCTTTGGCGTGGGCCACTTCTTCATTGCGCCGGAGTTCCGCGCGCGCGCCGCCGAGATCCGCACGGGCATCCTGCAGGAACTGGCGGCGCGCGGCATCGAGGTGCTTCTGCAGCAGGTCGACGCCGTGGACTCCAGCGTGCTGGGCAAGCGGGCCCGCCGCGAGGAACCCGAGTTCTGGCAGTTGGGCCTGCTGCTGCCGGAGGTCGCCCCGGCCCATGTGGAACGCACGCTGTTTGAACTGGCGTTGGAAGTGGAGGCGGCCTACCCGGTGCACGCCTGCTCCCTTTCGGCGCACAGTGCCGCCTACAAGGTGCGGGGCTCGCCCGAGATCCTACCGCGCTACTACCCGGAGTTGCACGACGCGGCCTTCCACTCGGCGATCACGCTCGGGCACAACCGGTACTCGACGAACACCACCTCGTCCTTCCTGCGCGTGCAGCCCTTCAGCCTGCTCGGCCACAACGGTGAGATCAACACGGTCAAGAAGCTGAGGCTGGAGATCGAGACGCTCGGCGTGGATCTGATCGCGGGCGCCTCGGATTCGCAGGACCTCGACCGCGGTCTGGCGGGTCTGATCCACCGCTTCGGCTTTTCGCTGCCGGAAGCGATGGAGATCATGTTTCCGCCCATCGTGCACGAAATCCGGCAGTTGCCCGTGTCTCTGCAGGACATGTACGCGTTCCTGCGCGAGGCCTGGGGGTTGTTTGCCCAAGGTCCGGCCGCCCTGGTGACCCGCTGTGGCGACGAATGCGTCTTTTCGGTGGATGCGCTCGGGTTGCGGCCGCTGTGGTTTGGCGAGACGGAAAAGGATTTCTTTTTTTCCTCGGAAAAGGGCGCCATCCCGCTGGAGACCATGGTGGCCGATCCGCGGCCGCTGGCGCCCGGCGAGAAGGTTGCCGCCTGCGTGGACCGCGGCCGCGGCGTTCGTATTCTCACCTGCGCCGATCTGCAGCGCGAGGCGGAGGCGCGCCTGCTGGCCCGCGGTCTGCGCTGGGAAGGCTGGCGGCGCCAACTGGCCTGCGGCGGTCCGGAGCAGGGGCCGGAGTTGGCGGCGGCCCCGCCGGCAGCCGCGCCCGAGCAGGTCAAGGCCGAGGCCATCCGGCGGCAACGCCGGCTTGCGGCCTGGGGCTGGGATTACGACGATATCAGCCTGGTGGAGGATCTGGCCGGGCCGAAGCCGCACGAACCGATCGGGTCGCTGGGCTTTGACGGACCGTTGGCCGCCCTGGCCAAGGAGCGTCAGAATCTGGCCGACTACTTTAAGGAGACGGTGGCGGTCGTCACCAATCCCGCCATCGACCGCGAGCGGGAGGTGGAGCACTTCTCGACGCGGGCGGTGCTGGGCCGGCGGCCGACCCTCGCCGAGGCGGTGGAAGGTCCGCGTGCCGTGGAGTTGCAGCTGCCGATCGTTCTGGGCGGGCACCCGCTGCCGCCCGGACTGACCTCGGATGCCTACCGCGGTGTTGCGCGGCGGGTGGGGACGTGGCTCTTGGAGGACCTCGTCGCCCGTCTGCCCACGGCCGTGCTCGTCGTGGCGCGGCGCGAGGATGAAACGGTGCCCCAGGCCCTGGACCGCCTTGCCGCGGAGGCCGGGGCCGCCGTGCGGGGCGGCGCGGAGTTGTGCGTGCTCGACGATGCCGGCGCCCTGGAGGCCGAAGGGCTCCGTCCCCTGGATCCGCTGCTGGTCGTGGCGGCCGTCGACCGGGCCCTGCGGACCGACCGACCGGGCGGGTTGCGGCTTGATGCGGAGGCCGGGCGCATTACCGCCGCGCGGGGGGAGGGGCTGCGGCGCCGGTGCGGCCTGCTCTTGCGCAGCGGCGCCGTGCGTAACCTGCACGATCTCGTCCTGGCCGTCGGGTTCGGCGCCGATGCCATCCAACCGTACCTCATGCTGGAACTGGCGCTGGAGGCCCTGCCCGCCGATCCCGCCCAGGCGGCCGTCCATTTGTGCGACGGCCTGCGCAAGGGTCTGGAGAAGGTCATCTCCACCATGGGGACCCACGAGGTGCGCGGCTACGCCCGGGCGGCCGCCTCCATCGGGCTTGCGCCTGAGGTTGTCGAGGTGTTTGGCACCGAGGGCTTTTATGCGTCCGAGGACCAGGGCCTGGGGTGGGACGGTTTGGCCGCGGATGGCGAGCAGCGCTGGCTGGCGGCGCACGGCGAGGGCGCGGCGCGGCCGGTGCGCACCTTCCATTTCTACCCCTTCATCTGGAAGTATGCGGGCTCGGCCGCCCGCGATGCGACGGAGTACCGGGCCTACGAAGAGAAGGTGGCGGCGCTGGAGGCCGAACATCCGGTTTCGTTGCGCCACTGCCTGGAACTGCACAGCACCCGTGACCCGCTGCCGTTGGACGAGGTCGAAATCGGCGTCGGCGGCCACAGCCTGCCGTTTGCCATCAGTTCCATGTCGTTCGGCTCCCAGGGGGAGACCGCCTTTCGCGCCTACGCCGAGGCGGCCTACCGTCTCAACATGGTCTGTCTGAACGGCGAGGGCGGCGAGATCAAGGACATGCTGCGCAAGTATCCGAACAACCGGGGTCAGCAGATCGCCTCCGGCCGGTTC
>DAHWHT010000367.1 GCA_027335515.1 Clostridia bacterium | reverse complement strand
TCCCCCCAGGCGCTCGGCGGCAACGCGTCCAGGAATGCCTTGGCCGCCTCCACCCGCGGTGCGGCCAACGCCTCCGGCCGTTTGCCGTCTTCGGTATACAGATCCGGCGCGAGCGCGAGATAACCGGCGGTGGCGAAGCGCTCGGCGACATCCTGGATATGCCCGTCCACCCCCCAGATTTCCTGGATCACCAGCACCGCCGGCAGCGGTCCCTCGTCCCGGGCGGGACGCGCCAGGTAGGCGGTGGCGGATGTCCCGTTGTCGGGATACGAAACCCATTCGCACTGCAATCGCACGGTGGAGCACCCCTTTCATTGGCAAACACGCGGCGGATCTGCGTCCGACCCCTCAGCGACGACGACAACCGTTACGGACAGGCGCTTCGGCCAAGACAGGGGCCGGCGAACCGGCCCAAATAAGGCCAAGTTGGCGACGATCGCCCCGGCGATGGCGCTCGCTGCACTTGAGGTCTGCCATTCCGACGCCCACGGCATGTTGGGCAGGGCGCCCCCCGGGTAGCGCGGACCTCGGACCGCCGTTGCGGCGCCTGCCCCACCACACCGCATCCCCTCTCCAGGCCATCGCTGTTCCGGTACCAGTCGCACGGCTCGCCGCGCGCGAGGCCGCGGCCGCGCCGCAATTGCGCCAACACCCGGGTGGCAAGGACGCGGCGCGGTAACGGCGACGTCTCCCGCGACGGTGCGACCCAACGGCACGGCACGTCTATCCGAGCCGGCAGGCAGGCGCTCGACCAGCCCAGGTCGCGCAGCCGTCGCGCAGAACCGAGCCAGCGTCAATGCCGCCTCGCCTCCGCCCGCCGCAAGGCGCAGCACATGGAACCCGACCGGAAGCGCCTCCAAGGCGGTCGCGACCACCCGCCGCGCGCGTTCCTCCTCTTCCCACCCGGCCCCCCGTCGCCGCCAACCCGTACGCGCAGCACTGCGTAAGGTTAGCATGCCTAACTATCATCATGGCAGGGGGCCGCGTCAAGGCGGTTGGCTCCACCGTCCCGGATGGGAAAGCGGGCTGGCAGCCTGTGGTGTCTCAAGTGATCGGGACGGGAGATGTGGTCTGGGGCGGGCGACCAATGCGCGACGTGGGTGGCCGGCACAGACGGGAAGCGCAAACGCACTCGGGCGTCGGAGCCGCTTGTGCCAAGCCCAGCGAGGGGCAAAGGCTGCCTACGGCCGACCTGGGCCCGCGATCGGTCGGGCATGGTGTCCCTCTATGGTGTCCAACGCGCGGTTGGGGGGCAGGCCCATCCGGCAGGACGGAACCCCTGATGGACATCCCCCCTCGCAATGGAGGGCGTTCACCTGTCCTGCACAGGACTGAGATCTGTGCCCGCGCGCCACCGGAACTCCACGCGCGTGAGGGCCTGAACTCGCGCCTTTCGACCCGCGATGCGTTTCGGCGCGTTCCGACCGTTGGCGCCGGGCGGTCACAACGCCGGTCACACCTACGCATCGACGATCAGGTCGCCTGGCGGGCAACCCACTGCTCCAAGCGGCTGCTTTGGGCCGCGTCCGGCCGCGGCCAAGAGACCGTCGCCGCACCAGCGTGCGGCGTTCTAGCAGGCCAAGCAAGACCGCAAACCTGCGAGGGAGCCGGTTCCCCGGGCCAGGGTGGGTCGCACGCGCAAGGGCGTGGAGCCAAGTCTGAGGTCAGGGATGTTGTCCCGGCAGCAAAAAGAGCCGCTGTCCCCGAGAGCCCTGGAAAGGCGGCGGTGCTCACGCCCGAAAACCCCCCGCTTTAGCCGGGGGGAGCTACAGACGTTTCGCTCCACGAGGGCGGCCTGCCGATCCGTTGCAGAGCAAACGCTTCCACTCGATCGCGCTGGTGGCGCGCAGATAGAAGACGGAGGGCGAATACCCGCAAACCGTTGGAGTCCAAGGCTTACCGGGGATCTGGTCCGCGTAACTTCGGTCTAAACCTGCCGCTTCTCTAAGGCAACGATCCGTCCTTCGTGGTCCTGGACGATCGCCCGAAGCGGTCCGATATGTCGATTCATCACCTCGCGAGCCCGATCCTCTGCACGCCGCTCCACCGACTCCCGCAGCATGGTCACGCCTTCGATCACCGTGCCGATGGCGCGCATCGTCTCTTCATGCAGCACACGCGCCTCGCTGCGCGCCAGTTCAGCCGTATTCTCTGCCGCTTCCGCCGAGTGTTGGGCCACTTCCAAGGAGTGTTGGGCCACTTCCAAGGAGTGTTGGACCGTTGCCGCCAATCGCATGGCCCCATCCGCCGAACGCTGCGCCCCATCCGCCGAACGCTGCGCCCCCTCCGCCAAGCGTTGCGCCCCCTCCGCCAAGCGTTGCGCCCCATCCGCTGAGCGTTGCGCCCCCTCCGCCGAACGCTGCGCCCCCTCCGCCGAACGCTGCGCCGCCAGTGCCGCCTGCAGACCGGCATCCGCGACCGCGCGAAGATCCGCCGTCTGCGCGCTCAGTCGCCCTTCCATCGCGTCCAGGTGCGCCCGCAACGCCGCCTCCACGCCATCACCCCTCCCGCTAGCCGCCCACAATTTTCCACGTCGCCTGGGGCGATCCTGCAACAGGGTCCCTCCACGTCGCCGCCAAGACACGAGCCGATCGACACTCAGGCCTGGCCCCATCGCGCACACGGACCCGTGTCTGGCGCGCGGCGCCTGCGCACCCGACGGCGAAGGCAAGCCGCCGCCGTGGCGTCGGTCCGGACCGCGTCCCAACCTACCCCCCCGCGCACGCCGCGCCGGCCTCCCGGCCCAGCCCCAGCAGACGCGCCTCGGCGATGGCCGCACCCGCCGGGCCGGTGAGGCGCAGGTGCGACCCGCCGTTCTGAGCCGGCCAGAGCGTCGCCCCGTCCAGATCGAAGCGCAGCCACAGCCAGCCCTCCTCCTGCCAGCGGGAGGCGAGGCGTGCGGGGGTGTATGGGCCGGCGGTCGACGCGTAGCTGCAGCGCAGTTCGGTTTCCGGCGCCGACCGCCCGGACGGTTCCCGATACAGGACCTCCAGCGTCAGGCGGTCCGGGGGCGGGGCCAGCATGTCCCGACCCTCGACCAACAGATAAAGGTGCGAAACCGCGTTGCCGCCCGCCGGCTGCAGAACGAGGCAGGTGCGGCCGTCGGTGGCCCGCAGATGAAACCGACCATCCCTGAAGGGGACCGGGCGCAATCCCTGCGGGTCGACCGCGCCGGCGGAGGCGGTCAAGCGGGCGGGATCTGCGGGGGGGACGCGGCTGAAGACGCCGATCAGCGCCAGAAGGGTCACGAGGTCGACCACGACGATGCCTTCCGATTCCAAGGCTTCGCTGACCGCGCGGTACCAGGAGGGCGGCATCAGGATGGCGCGGCCAACCGCAAACTGCGGGCCTCGCAGTGGGGCGAACAGCCCCTTGACGGCCTCCACCGCCGCGGTCACCGCCACACCGGGATGGCCGACGCCATGGCTGGCCAGATCGGCGACGGGGACACTGCCGGCGCGGCCGACCGCGGGCATTCCCTGCCCCACGATCCCGCCTGGCGAAAACGCGGCATAGGCCCGCACGCCATCCGGGCCCATGCGGGGCGAAAAACCTTCGAGGACGAACCCGGTCGCCCGCAGGTCCCACTGACGGTACCGCTCCGTGCAATACCGCGCCCAGGTTGCCACCCCCGACGGGAGGCCCGAACCCCGCGGCGGTTCCAATGCCCCGGGGTTGACGTAGCCCGCCCCCGAATCACCGGCCACGAAGCTGTCCGCCGGCGTGGCCGTGGCGCGCATCCAGGCCAGGGCGGGCGCCATGCGGTCCGACAGATTGGGGTTGACCGCCCAAGAAAGGGGCACCCGGCCGCGATCGGGGTCGTTCCACAGTTTGGGTAGTGCCTGATACAACCACGACGGGGCGTCGAAGTCCCCCACGTAGAACGCGAAGAAGCGCCGCGGCGCCACGCTGCCGGTGGCATCGCACCAACCGGCGGCCGAAAGATCCGCAGCCCGCGGCGCGGGCCGTTGCGCGTGGACCTCCGCCAGGGGCAGATGGCGCGTGAAGGACGCGTTCGCCTGGGCCGACATACCCAACGCGTCGGCTTCGATGTATCCGTTGTACTCCGAGACGACCCGCACGAAGTGCCACTCGGTCGGCACCGGGTCGTGGCTGCCGCCGGCCACCCCGTGGTTCGTATACTTGAAGGCCCAGGGCGGAAACCCGCCGACCCGCAGCATCCGGTCCCCGGAACGCCCTTGCGCCGAGCGCAGGATGGCGCGCAGGGTGCGGCCGTCCGTTCCCGGTACCTGCCCCGGATCGTCGACCGGCGCCTCATCCTCCCAGGGATCCAGGTCACAGAAGAAGGCGCGCTGGCCGACGAAGTAGTCGTGGTTGACCAGCGTATTGTTCCAGAAGGCACCTCCGGCCGCCGGCCGCTGCAACCAGTGTGCGTCGATGTAGTAGGCGAGGTGGAGCGGGCTGCACCGCCCGCGGTCGAGGTAGTGGGCCTTGGCCCAGAGGTAGGCATCGCACTTGGCGCTGCCGGTGGAGGGCACGTCGGTGCCGGGAACGCAACCGCTGCCGGTGAACAGGATACCGCCATCCGGCGCATCCAGCCGCACCCGCTCGGACCAGCCGGAGGCCGCGAGGTCCGCGTACAGGGATGGCGCCGGCCGCCGCGCCACCGGAAGCAAATCCTCCACACCCGCCACGGTCGCGGCCACCGCCTGGGTGGCCGGGACGCGGGGATCCCAGACCACCAGGCCACGCGCCGCGTCACCAAACCGCGCCAGGAGATCCTCCAACCGGTCGATGTCCTCCACCGGCGCCTGTGCGACCTCCCAACCCAGTTCGGCCAGTCGCTTCCACCAAAAGCCGTCCAGATCCGGCTCGCCCTGGCCGGCCACCCCCCGCAGGTACAGGCGCGGACCCGCCCGGTTGACCAGCCCCTGCAGCGCGGCGATCAGCGCCAGTTCGTCGTAGGCGCGTTCCAGCGCGATCCCCGGCTCAAGTGCCACGGAACCGTAGGCCATGTGGAAGTGGACCACCGGTCGCGTGCCTTCCATTACCGGCCCCCGGCCGCCGCCGCCGGAATCTGCGGCAACGGCAGCCGCAGGTGGCGAATGGCGCGCCGCTCGTGGGTGTACAGCACGTGCAGGCCCCCGCCGGCCGCCGGCAGCAACGCCGGGTAGGCATACTCCCCCGGCCCGTCGACCAGGGGCAGGCGCAAGGGCCAGGTGGCCCCGCCGTCCGCCGAACCGCGCAGGGCCAACACCCCGCGGTCCCGCTCGCGGTCGTCGTTGCACGCCACAAACCACTGGCCCCGGTCGTCGACCACCGCGTCGCAGGCGCTGTTGGGATTGTCCAGCCCCGCCGGTTGCGCCGGAGACCAGTGCCGCCCGCCGTCGGCGGACCGGCTCAGCCACATCGGCCCGCCGCCGCTGCCGCAGCGCAGCAGGGCCGCCAGGCCGCCGTCGGCCAGCGGCAGCAGCGTGGGCTGAATGCACCTTTGCGGCGCGACGATGCGGGACCCGGCCTCCCAGGTCCAGCCCCCGTCGGCCGACCGCAGGACGACCCCCTCCCAGGAACGCTCGTCATACAGCGGCAGCAGCCAGTAGCTGCCATGGCGCACCGGCTTGTTGCGGCCCAACCACCCCGGGGCCGCATCGACCATATCCTGGGGTTCGGACCAGGTGGCGCCCCCATCGGTCGAGCGCTGCCAGCGCAGGCGCGCGTCCCGCCAATGCGGGCCGTCCAACGTGGCAAACCACAGCCAAAGATCCCCCCCGGGCGCAACACCCAAGACGGGGTTTCCCTCGGCGCGACCCGGTGTGTCGACCAGAACCCGGGGCTCCGACCACCCGCGGGCCTCGGTCCAGGTCGCCGACAGCAGCGCCACGTCCGGTCGGCACTCGGCCGTGCCCGCGTACCATACCGCGACCAGCCGCTCACCTTCCGCCCCGCCGTCCAGCGCCGCCGCCGTCACCGCGTGGCATTCCGGCCACCGCGCCTCCGTACGAAAGGCATCCGCCGTCTCCCACGCCGCGGCCGCCGGCTGCGCCATGCCACACCGCCACCCCTCTGCCAAGCTGCGGCACCGTCGCCCCATACGGCGCGAGAGGCGGCGCCCCTGCCGGGGTCCGCTCCGTCCTGGCCGCCGTCCCCAGGCGCGGGCGGCACTCAGGCGCTGTAAATATGCCGGAAGTGGTATGCCAGGTTTTCGCGGCTGGGTCCGGGGAACCCGGGGGCGGGGGCGGCGAGCGGTATGCCGTTCAGCCGCAGGTATTCCACCCCGTTATGGAACTCGCTTCTCAGCCGAGGACTAACCACCAGTCGCCGCCGGTCGGGGTCCACGGTCATGTAGCCCGCGTCGAAGAGCCGGTGCAGGTCGGTGCGCAGCAACAGGCCGTTGTCGAGCGTCGGCTGGCCGCCTCGGGCGTGGGGCACGACGTGGGCCGCCTCCAGGACGGGCAGCACGCGTTCCCCGCTGGCCGCGCAGCGGCGCCCGTAGGCGTCCGTCACCAGGCGCCGAAAGAGCGCCTGGCCGAGGCGGGGTTGCACGAGCCGCGGGGCGCCCTGACCGGCATAGGCGGGGGATGCCTCGTTGGCACCGGACAGGGGGAGGTCGCCCGCAAGCCGCAGCCGCACCTCGTCCCACAGACGCGGCTCATCGGCGATGTGGTAGCCCTTGCCGCTCTGGATGTTTCCGTGGAAGGACGCCGGGGCAGGGATCCACTGGGAACGGGGAAAGTAGAAGCACTCCGCCAGCAGGATGCAGGTGATCGGCTGGGGCGGCGCGGCGGCCGACTGCCGGATGCCGGCGAGGAACTCCGCAAAGGTGGCCGCGCCGTTGCCCTCGCCAAACCACTCCCAGGCCTGGGCCGGTGTTGCCCGGACCGCCGCCGCAAAACGCCCGCCCCCGACGATGTAGTGGTGTGGTGCGTGCAGCTTGAAGAGGAAGATCCCGCCGGGGTCCAGGACGCGGAAGGAACGGTCGCTGCGCCGCCAAAAGTTCACTTCAGCCATGCGGTGCTGGGCCAGGAAGGTAAACCACGCGTTATCGGTGACCCCGATGTAAAAGTCAGACGCCACCCTGCCATCCCCTCGCCCGGGCGGGCCGCCGCCCGCCCGTTCCGCATTCCAACGATAGCGCGCGGTGCGTCGAAATCCTGCCGCGGCCGTCGTTGCCACGTCCGCCGCGCGCACTTCCGGCCGCAGGAGGGGGATGGCCCCCCGCCAACCCATCCACGGCAACGGCCCCCAGGGTCCGGTTGGAGGGGGGACACCATGGTGGGGCGACCGACCCGGCGCCTGGCCCTGCAGCGGCTGGCCGGCGGCGCTGCGGCCGTCGGTTCGCTGGTGGTGGGCGCGTGTGCCCGCACGGGCCCGACGGCGGCCCAGACGGTGACGCGGGTGCTGTTTCAACTGGATGTGATCGGCCCGCCGATCAACGCCTCGCTGGTGGCGATGGTGCAGGGATTCGTGGATCGTCACTTCAACGCCAGCCACCGCGGGGTCCGGGCCACTTGGCAACCCCGCGGCAACGCGCAGGCCGTCGTCGCGACCATCCTCGCCGGCCAGCCGGCCCCGGTGGTGTTTTCCTCCTGTTGCACCGACTTCCCGGTGCTGCAGCCGTTCTTTGAACCCCTCGGCCCCTACCTCAAGCGCGACAACATCCCGGCCAGCCGCTGGGCGGCGCGCCGCCTGTCCACCTATCAGCCCGACGGCGCCCTGCTGGCCGTACCGTCCGATGCGGCCGGCCAAACCTACATCTATCGCCAGGACATCCTCGACCAGTTGGGGATCGCCTATCCACAGCCCGACTGGACGTATTTGGAGGCCAAGTCGTTGTGGACGCGCTGCACCTCCGACCAGGGGGGTGTGCATCGCTACGGTGCGACGCTGCCCTTTCAACCCGGAGGCCCCAGCCCCGGCCTGGCCCTCTTCCACGGCTTCGGCGGCGCCTACATGGACGCCACCCACACGCACTGCCTCCTCACGGACCCAGGCAGTGTGGCATGCGGCGAGTATGCCTTCCCGTTGCTGTGGGGCGGCGTCTGCACCGCCGGCGACGGCTGGCCGGCGCCCGGGCTGGCCACCGGGCAGGTCGTCTTCAGCCAGGGGGCGGACCCCTCCGTGCTGTGGGCCGTGCAGAACCTGCGCGGGGCCAAGTGGGACTTCATCCCCTACCCCCGCTGGCCGGTGCGGCCCGCCACCATCGCCCAGGTCAACTTTTACGGACTGAACGCCTTCGCCCCGAACAAGGACCTGGCCTGGGAACTCTTTCGCTTTGCGGCCGTCGATCCGGAGTGGACGCGTTACGTGATGCGCCTGACGCTGCAGCCACCCGGAACGTTGGCCCAACTGAGCGAATGGGAGACGGTGCTGCGCTCCGCCGTGCCGCTGCTGCGCCAAAAGGCACTCCACTACTGGACACAGCCGGCCGTCGCCGGCGATGTGTATGAGGCCCAGCAGTTCTTCCGCCACCAGCCGCTGACGGCCATCACCCTGGTCGGTGCCACCTGGAGCGCGTTGTGGCGCCGCCAGTTGGGGGTGCCCGCCGCCTTTGCCGCCATCACCCGCGCGGTGGACGCCCAGCAGCACGCCGATCGGGGGCGCGCGCCCCAGAGCGCCGCCCAGATGCTGCAGCAGGCGGGGACCGAGCGGCGGCGCCTGGCGCGGTTGTTCGCAAGCGGCTGACCCAGCGGGACGCGCGCCCAGGCGTCTCGCAGCCGCGTCGTGGCGACGGCGCGCAAGCAGCGACGCCCACCGGGAGGGCGACGCGGCCGGGCCGCGAAGCCCGTTTGCGAGGGGGGGACCCGATGCCGTCGACGCCGCTGGACCCAGGGGTGCTGCAGCGGCTGCGCGCCCACAGCACGCCGACCATTTGCAACGCGGTCGAAACCTTCGAGGTCCGCCCGCGGGATCAGGGCTTTATGGACGCCGGCGTGCGCTGCGTCCTGCCCCACCTGCCGCCGATGGTCGGGTTCGCCGTCACCGCGCGGATCGTGGCCGCCGGCAGGCCCCAGACCACCGACGGACCCGGACGGTATGCCTTCTGGGAGCACGTGTGCTCCGTGCCGGCGCCGCGGGTCGTGGTGATCGAAGACATGGACCCGACGCCCGTGGGCTCCTACTGGGGCGAGGTGCAGGCCAACATCCACCGCGCCCTGGAATGCGCAGGCGCCGTCACCAACGGCGGCGTGCGCGACGTGGAAGAGGTCGCGGCCCTCGGCTTCCCGCTGTTTGCCTCCTGCCTGCTGGTCTCGCACGCCTACGTTCGCCTGGTCGAGATCGGCGGGCCGGTTCGCGTCGGCGGATTGGAGGTCCGCCCCGGTGACCTGCTGCACGGGGACCGCCACGGGGTCACCCATATCCCAACCGAAGTCGCCCCCCACCTGGATGCGGCCGTGGACCGCCTGGCCAGGCGCGAGGCGGAAATCCTCGCAGCCTGTCAGGCCGAACCGTTCGATCTGCCGCGCCTGCGCCGCGTGTATGGCGCAGGCGCGGGGGCCGAGACACGCCCAAGGGAGTGGTGAGCGAGTGCATCTGTGTTTTCACGGCACCCTGGTACGCGGCGAGCGCTTGGACCTGGAAAGCCGGTTGCGGGCCGCGACCACGTTCGGCTACACGGCGGTGGACTGCACGCGCGCCGAACTGCAATCCCTGCCGGCGTCCGCTGCGGACGGCCTCTGGAAGGAACTCGGGCTGGTGCCCGGGCTGGTCGGCGGTCTGGTCAACGCGAGCCCCTTCGCGCCGGAAGATGCCTTCACTCAGGGCATCCAGGGGATCGAGGCCCGTGCCGCCGCCGCCGCAGAGGCCGGCGCGACCATGACGGGCATCGTCCTTCCCAATCGCAGCGATCTGCCGGAGCCGCAGGCACGAGCCCTGATTCTGCAGCGGCTGAGGCGCATCGGCCAGGGCCTCGCGGGCTCGGGGATCCGCCTGGCGGTCGAGTTCCTCGGGGTGCGCACCCTGCTGCCCGAACGCAGTCACCCCTTTCTGCAATCGTACACCGCCGTCCTCGACCTGCTGACCGAAACCGGGTACGACCACATCGGGCTGCTGCTGGACGCCTACCACTGGTATGCATCCGGCACGTCGGCGGCGGCGGTGGCCGCGACGCCCGCGCAACGGCTCGTCTATCTGCACATCAACGACTGCAAGCCCGGCCCGCTGGACCGCATTCAGGACGCCGACCGGCTCATCCCCGGCGAGGGGGTCATCGATCTACCCGCCTGGCTGCGGGCCGTGGCGGCGACCGGCTTTGACGGCTGCATCGCCCCGGAGGTCCTGGGCCCGCGCCTGCAGGGCATGACCACCGCCGAGGCGGCCACAGCCTGCGCCGCGGGCATGCGCGCCGCCATGCACGCCGCGGACATCCAGGTCTGAGCGTCGCGGCGGCCCTTGGGCGCAGCGGACCGGGCGGACGGGGGCGGAGGGCGGGACACCACGTGGCATCCCCTCCGCCCCCTCAGGTTCGGCCCTTCAGCCCTGATACGTGTGCTGGCGACGAACCCGGCGCAGCGTGCCCTCCAGGCCCGGCACCTCCGCCAGCACCAGGAGCGTGGCGGCGATCAGCAGCCCCGGTCCCGTCAGGACGTAACCCTCCCGGTGCAGCTCCAAATACCCACTTTCCACCAGACGCGCGCAGGTGGCCCGCACGCCCTCGTCGGCGCGCGCTTCCGAGGACACGGCCGCCCCCTGCCTGCCGTCGGGCACGAGCCGGCGCAGCACGGCGATGACCATCGGGTCCGCGAAAAGCCCGATGCCACGCGCGATGGCGTCGTCGGATACCTCGGGTGCCGCCAGGTCCCCGGTGCCGTGGATGTGCAGCACGCTGCCGTTTCTGGTCAAGAGGGTGGCCGCGTGCAGCACCTGGTCCGACGCACGACCCGCGGTCAGGAAGTCCTCGCCCGCCCACTCGTCCACCCGCTCGTCGGTCAGGTGCAGCAGCAGGCGCCCGACCATCGCCGCCGCCCGGCGCGGACGTTCGTCGGCACCCATCCGGTCGAGCCGCTCGCGCAACCCCCGCAGCAGCGCATCCGCGCCCTGGTTGTGTTCGAGGCCGAGCAGGTCGTCCGCCGACGCCTCGAGTGCGGCGCAGACCTGCGGCAGCAGCGCCACATCCGGACACGACTCCCCGTTTTCCCACTTGGAGACCGCTTGCGAGACACCCCCACCCGGCCGCCGAGCTGCTCCTGGGTCCACCCCTGGGATTTGCGCGCCGTCTGGATGGCCCGGCCGAAGACTTTGGGATCCCACATCTCGTTGACCCTCCCCTGGCTGCTCCGCCGTCACCATAAGCGCGCCAGGGTGTTGACGGTAGCGAGGCGCGGCTAAACGCCGCAACCGACGGTTGATCTCCCCCACCGAACGCCGCGGGTATTTACTCGGTAAGGTGCGGGCACTGCCTGCCGGAAGGTAGTGGCGGATGGGATTTTCTGGACTGAACACGATAGAGATCAGGCCGTAACATCGGCCACATAATGGCAGTGGACCTGGCCCGCGAAAACGAATGCCTGGGTGCCGATTGGCCTGGCACTGGCAGTCGGCGTGGAACGGGCAGTGCCTATGAGCGGTTGTGCGGTGTGAGCGCTTCCAGCGCAGCGGTGGCAGTCGCTTCCCCTGCTGGTAGCAGGCTGGGGGCCACCCCGCAAAGGACACTGCGGGAGCCCGACCCTAATCCGTTGGCAGGGGCTTGACCCCGCCTCGGCGCCCAAGCCCATAACCAACACGAAACACGTCGGGCACATTCACACGGCCATCCGTCAAGCGTACAAAGATCCCCAACTGCTCCAAGTCGAACCTGAGCCCCTCGGGCCCATCTTCGAGGTGCGCAGGAGGAAGGCGTTCCTCTCCATCGTGGACGCGGCGCCGGATCTGGCGAATCGCGCCCTCCCACAGTCCCCCCACCGACTCAAATGGCGCTGGCACGATCCGGCCCTTGAGGGGTTGCATGAGTGCGTTAACCCAGGGATAGTCCTCGCGAAGCTCAGCGACCCGAATGTCAGATGCCACCTGCACGCCCCGTTTTATGCTCTCGTAGTGCAGGGCCCATTCGTGGCGAGGGTATTTTTCTGCTGTATCCATGGCCGCCGCACGAATCGCGGCGAGAAAGGACCTCGGGCTCACGTTGCCCGCAGCATCTGCCAAGTGTCCCGGAATCCACGTATATGGAAAGCCTCGGCGGCGGTCCTTGCCCATCCATGGACCCGCTATCGCATGAAAGAGACCCCGCTGACTCTCCTCGTCCATGGTCTCCGGCCGCGCCCACCACGATTGGCTCTCGCCGACTGCGACCGCCGACCAAAGCACCTCTCGGTCGCCACTTACGGTTTCCCGAAACCACGCTGCATCCGGCTCCTCGAAATTGGCGAGGTAGTGCCACAGTAGCCCGTAGAGGTCGTGCGCAAGCCACCGCAGTTCCACCCGCTGTGAAAGGATCTTAGACGCGTCCGGAAAGTCTCCGATGCGCGCTTCGTCGACCTGATCGCTACGGAGAAAGCACTTGACCCGCGTACGCTTGTATGGGCGAAGATCCACGGCGACTTCAAGAAGCCCACGTATTAATCGATGCATGTCCTTCCAGTCTCTGGCACTCCTATCCAAGGCATCAAAAAGGACCAGAAACGATTTGCCCTCTCCGTCGCGACGAAGGTCGAAGTCGGAAAGCAACATGCCCACTTGCTCGGGATTCTGTCCCACCCAGCGGACAGCATCCTCCCAGGTCCCCCGGGCAACAGGATGATCGGACCCGACCTCATGGCGCAGGATCACCGCGCGCCAGATATCCCGAGGGTCCATACGCCCACGAAGGATCTTCGCGATCGTATCCCGATCGGGATAGAACCTCGGGTTCGGAACTTCCCCAAAGCCGACATGGACGTCGAGCTCTTGCATGCCTGGGTACCGGTCGAGACTCGCAACGATTCCCCTCACCTCAGGCTGTTGCAAGGCCGACCACCAAAAGCTCTTGCCTGCACCGCGCATGCCGCTGACGAGCAGGGCATCGAGCCGTAAGGCCTTTGCATGGGAAGCGGGCAGATAGACCGCACGCGGATCTGGCGAGTCGCCGTGCAGCGAGGTTTCACGGGGAAGTGCTCTAAGCACCAAGTCCCTGGTTCGCGCCGGATCCCAGACCTGCCGCGACGCCACCGGCATCAGTCCCCTTCTTCCTGCGCGCCCTGGACCATCTGGTCGATTCGCGCCAGAAATGGCCCATAGGCTCGATCAAGAACGGATCCGTCAAGATCGCGAAGAGACGAAGCCGCCATCAGCCCATGTATCCAATGTATCGGCACCGGATAGTGCGGCCCGCTCGGATCCATGAGGTCGAACGAAAACGGGTCACCCGCCGCTACACCAGGTGCTACCTCGTCATAGAGCGAGTCGCGGAAGAGGTCCCATGCCCGTTCGCGCAACGTCTTGAGGTAGGCATCGGTACCGATGTCGGGGACGAGAGCGGCAACGACCGTCAGACGATCCCGAATCGCCTGCGCGGATTGGTGCTGGCGCCAATGCTCGAAGAGGAAGCGGTAACCCGCCCACACGGCGGCAGCGTTGGTGCCAAACAAGAGCACCTCTGCCCCAGTCACCGTGACGGCCGCCGCCGCCAAGTCGTGCAGGCCGCTGCGGGCGTCCAGCAACACGACGTCTGGTCGTTCGCGCTCCTCGAGAAGTCGGAGGAGCCGCAACAGCCTCCGAGGCCATGGCTCCGTGGCTTCCCCTGCGATGGCCGGCGGCCGGCTGAGAAATACACGCCCCAGTTTGGGGATGTACGCACGAGTGAGGCGGCCATAGGCCGGCACGACGAGAATCTCGCCCCGCAAGTCTTGAGCCCATCCCGGGCGGCCGACGAGCCGCCCATCGACGGCGTTGCCCTGCCCCACCATGTCCTCAACAAACCAATCGACCACGCCAAAATCCGGCTGCTCTTCGACCCCGAGGAGGAGTCCGGTGACACCCGGCGATTCCAGGTCCACGTCCACCACCATGACGCGGCGGCCCCGCGCCGCCAGGTGTGCAGCCATCACCGCTGCGGTCGTACTTCTGCCAACGCCTCCTTTCATAGCGAAGAGGGCGAATCGCACGGGGTGATCCCCGGACTCTGCGGGTACTGGTCGTGTTACCGCCCAATCGCCGCCGCTGACGAGGCGATCCGTAAGATACACCGGTAACCCGTCCATATCTTGGCGGACGGCGCCTTTCCGCAGTGGATCGAGCGACTCCGGCTCCACGCGCAGAACCGCCGATTCTGGATCGTAGGCGTGCGCGCCGGCCACATCACGGAGCCCCGTTGCCAGCGCAGTAAGCGGTGGGGCGAGCGATGGCATGCTCTCGGCGGGCTCACCGATCACCAGGCGAAGGCGGCCTGTGAGGTCCCGGATGACCCACAGTTCCGCCAACCCTGCTGAGCGCAACCCCGGCGCGGCCGCCCCAATAGCGCCAATGGCCGCTAGCCAGGCGTCGTCGAACAACACGGTACCGCTCATGTCAACAACCCGTCCCGATTCAACTCGGTCATCAGGTCCCGCACCGCCTGTGCCCCGCTTCGGTGACCGGACGCAATCGCGCCCGTAAAGTGCACCTGGGCCGAATAACGCTGGTCAATCGACCAAGTCGCGAATGGGTTGCTGGATGGGAGACGCGTTGCGTAGATCGCCTGATCGGCTCCCTCCGCGAAGGAGATGAATTTGTGCCAAAGGTCGTCCACATGCACACGGTATCGCTTCTCCAAAGGTCCTGTATCGGCCGTTATCATGCCGAACTTTACCATGATAGCCTTCAGTCCACACTCAGCGCTTATACCGTAGAGATGGTCCGCGTTGGCCCACCGGCTCGCCGCATAAAGCATCTCACCGTCGTTCCAGTGACGGTCGTGCGCATCACGGAAGTCGGCCTTTAACGGCACACTCAAAAGAGTGGAACCTCCCCTGACCCCGAAGCCTAGTGCCAGGGTCGCAGTCGAATGTTCATCCGCTGCGACTGAGACGCGTGCACATGGACAAGCGTAAACGCGAACTCCAGCCATAGGCCTGCGGATCCGAAACAGACGTTGCAACC
>DAHWHT010000366.1 GCA_027335515.1 Clostridia bacterium | reverse complement strand
GGCTCGACGAACCTCATCGAAAATGCGTTCTCGACCACGGAGTCGATCTGCCACCGGGTCTGCCGCTGGCGGGGCGGGACGCAGGCCAGGCGCTGGGCCACGATGGCGTTGCTGCGGGCGGAAGAGGGGTTCTCCTCGCTCCCAAAACCCCACAACTTTCGGGACACCCCCGTTCGACGAAGAACCGATAGGCGGCCTTGGCCTGGTGGGTCGGTCCAGACAGGTGCGTAGCGCGTGGGCCCTTGCATCACGCGCCGTAGACTGGGCGGTTGACACAGACGCAGAGGTCTTGCATACTATCAGTGCAAGGAGGTGCTTTATGGTGGCAGATACTCAGAACAAGAATGTCCGCATGGGCCCGGGCGCACTGGAGGTGCTCCGAGCGTTGAAATACGACCTGGATGAGTCCGACGGGACGATCATGGAGCAAGCCCTTAGGTCCCGAGCTATCGAACGCTTGTACGAACACGTTGCGGAGGCGGAGCGGCTACGGAGGGGCTTCCCGGGTGAGGGGGGGCGGGAGGAACGCCTCACCGCCGCGCAAGTGCTTGTGACGGCCCTCAACGTCGCAGGTGAGCGGTATCGGCTGCAGGAGGGCGGATTGGGCGTGCGGCCGGAAGGCTCGGTTTGGCTGGACGGCCGCGCGGTGGTAGAAATCCCCTCCCCGCTGTACCGGGCATGCCTCGATGCTGCGAGCGATGAGGCGAGGGAATTGGGCTGCGAAGGTGTCGACATGGTCTCGGCGGCGCTATCCCTTACGCGTGCCGGCACCCCGGGTCGTCAGGTGCTGCAGGCGATAGGAGTGGATTCGGACGCTTTGCGGGCGGTACTCCTCCCGTTGGCCACCCGCGGAACGACGCCCATGGACCCACCGCGCTGCGTTAACGAGGATGCGGCGCGCGCCCTCTGGGTCGAGCCGGGAGCCGAAGCGTACCGCCTTCGCCTATGGCTGCACGCTGACCGGATGCAACCTGAGCACGTCGTTCTGTCCGTTGCCCGCATGGCCACCGGCAAAGTCCTCATGGCCTTCGAGTCGCAGGCCGCCACCTACGACCTCTTGCACCTGCGTCTCACCGCCACCGCCCCGATCCCGCCGTTCTCGCCGGAGTTGGTCGCCGCGTTCGCGCGCGCCTTCGAGATCGCACGCGAGGCGGCGTGGTCTCAACTCTCCCCTGACTTGCTCTTACTGGCTCTGGCAGAGGCGGGACCCGACGCCACTCCGGAGGCCGATCCTGGCGCGCTTCTCGCGTCCCTGCGGGACTGCGACCGGTGTCGTCCCAAAGACCGCCCACTAGCCCTCGACCAACCGGTCGAGTTGTCGGAGACGGTGCGCATCGCTGGGAACCTTCTCGGCACCGATCAACGCACCCTGCCCCTCGCCCCAGCCGCCTTTTTCCCTGCCCTGGTACAGGCTGTCTTCACAAACCACCCGACCGGAGATGTCCCGAACACCGTGCAGGCGGCGCGCGACGCGCTGGGGGCTGCCGGAATGTCTGGAGGAAAGGGTTAGGGCCCTGTCCTAGCCCCCCTGTTTGGTGTCCGTTGCCCCAAACCACTAGTCGCCCGGTGCCGCCCGCCCGGCGGTGCCGGGCGTACACGATCCAGGACTTCCGAGAGGCGGCCCCCTCCAGGCGGTCTCTACTACTGATGGTCGCCGAGCACCGAGGCAGGCCCCTACTACTGTCCTCCGCTGGGAGGGGGTAGCCGTATCGGGGCGGCCCACGTCTAACACCCCCCTAGCATCTGGAAGCATATGGCTTTGGGACATGGCTATCAAAGGATGGCAAGACAAGGCGTGTACCCAAGAGGCGTAACTCCATCACGACGCTGACCTTGCACCACTCCACGAACCGCCTGTGTACTGCCTGAATGCTCTCCCACGCTTGATGCGGTAAGCTCTTCGGGATCGCCGCTTCGGAAACAGCGCAGATGGAGGACATAGGTATACCACGCGGGAACTCAATAACTACAGCTGGCAGCGGCTTTGTCCACGGCATCTCGAAGTTGGCTAACGGCCGGTTCGTCGCGCCTGTCAGTGCTAGGCTAAAAGGGACCCAGATGACAGACGAAACGGGGACCACCCCGGCGGGGAGGGCCGGGGCAAGAGGGGGCACTTCGGTCCCGAATCCAACCCTGGTGGATGAGCCTGGCAATGCGTCCACCTGGGGGGA
>DAHWHT010000356.1 GCA_027335515.1 Clostridia bacterium | reverse complement strand
ACGCGGTGGTCGAGGTGCTGCGCGGGGGATTGCCCCAAGCCGGGGACGGCGACGCACGCGGGATCCCGGCCTTCCTGGCGGGTCTGGAAACGACGGGGCAGGACCGATCGGTCACGGTGGCGCGTTCCCGCTGAGCATGTCCGCCCTCGGAGGCGGGCATGCTCAGGTGTATGGCAAGCGGGCATCCAGAGGGCGAGGCACGTCCGGGCGGGGGTGCGGCGCCGACCGCGGGGCGCCGTTGGGTGCGGGCTCTGGGGTGGGCGGTCGTTGGATTCTTCGGCGCGATCGCCGCGGCGGTCGCGCTGCTGCCGGTGCACGCCCAGGCGGCCGAGCGGCCATCGGTGGTCTTGGACCGGCGCGGCCGCGTGCTGGCGACGCTTGCCCCCGGGGACCGTCAACCGGTGAGCCTGTCCCAGATTCCAGCGCGGTTGCAGCAGGCCACGATTGCCACCGAGGACGCGCATTTCTACCGCGATTTCGGCATCAATCCCGTGGCCATCGGCCGCGCCGCCTGGGCTGACCTGCTGGCCGGCCGCATTGTCGAGGGCGGAAGCACCATCACCCAGCAGTTGGCTAAAAACCTCTACCTGACGCCGACGCGAACCCTGCAGCGCAAGCTGGTGGAGGCTCTCTATACGCTGCGGCTGCAGGCGACGCACAGCAAGCCGGAGATCCTCGACATGTATCTGAACACCGTCTACTACGGGGAGGGGGCTTACGGTGTCGCCGCGGCGGCCCGCACCTACTTTGATCGCAGCCTCCAGCAACTGGACCTGCCGCAGTGCGCCCTGCTGGCCGGCCTGCCCGCGGCACCCGGAGCCTACGACCCGTTCTTGCACCCGCAGTTGGCCCTGAACCGCCGCAACTTCGTGCTGCACCGCCTGGCGGTGGTGGGCGACATCACCGCGGCCCAGGAGAAGGCCGCCGCGGCCCAACCGCTGGGCCTGCACCGCGGTCGTCTGACCCCGCCCACTCCGGCGGCGGGCTATTTCATCTCCTACGTGCTGCAGCAGATTGCACAGCAGGATCCCGCGCTTGAGGCGGCGGTGCGCCGGGGCGGCTACCGCATCCTGACGACGTTGAGTGCGCGCGACCAGACGGCCGCGGATCAGGCGTTCTCCCACTACATGCCCCCTGGCCACACGGGGCCCCATGGCACGGTGGAGCCGCAGGGCGCCCTGGTGGCCGTCAGCCCGCGCACGGGGGCGGTGCGGGCGATGATCGGGGGCCGCTCCTACACCACCGACCCGTTCAACCGCGCCACGGGCGCCGTGCGCCAGCCCGGTTCGACCTTCAAGCCGTTCCTGTATGCGACGGTGGTGGCCGCGCACCACCCGGTGACGGCCCGCCGCCTGGACGCCCCGGTCTGCTTCCCGGGGGCCACATCCACGGCGCCCTATTGTCCCAAGGACTACGCCGGATACAGCTATCAGCGCATCACCATGCGCCAGGCCCTGGCCGACTCGGTCAACGTGGTGGCGGTCAAGTGGGCGCAGACGGTCGGGCCGGCGGCGGTCATGCACACGGCCCAGCGCATGGGGATCTTCAGTCCGATGCAACCGACCCTGCCGCTGGCGCTGGGGGCGTATGGGGTGACGCCGCTGGAGTTGGCATCGGCGTACGTGCCGCTGGCCAACCTCGGTCTGGCGATCGCCCCGTGGGGGGTGCATGCGGTGGAGACGGCGTCGGGCCACGTGGTCTGGGCTCCGCACCCACCGGCGCCGCACCGCGTCCTGGACCCCGGTGTCGCCTATATCGTGGACAGCCTGATGGAAAGCGTGATGCAAAACGGTACGGGTCAGCGGTTGCTGCCATGGGTGGGCCGCTGGCAGGTGGCGGGCAAGACCGGCACCACCAACGGCCACCGCGATGCATGGTTTGCCGGGTTCACGCCGAACCTCGTGTGCTCCGTCTGGGTGGGCGACGACCAGCCGGCCCGCATGTCCGGCTACGGGAACACGTTGGCCGGTCCGATCTGGGCCCACTTCATGGCAGCCGCGCTGCAGGGCCGTCCCCAGGCCACCTGGACGCGGCCGCCGGACGTGGTGGTCGAGCGGGTCTCCGCGGTCGACGGCCTGTTGCCCAATCCGACGGTGTCCACCGTGCGGGAACTCTTCCTGCGCGGCACCGAGCCCACGACCACCAGCCCGTTGATCGGCGACCAGGGCCACCCCATTGGCCTCACGGGCCTCCCGGGGACCTCCGTGGCGCCGCCCCAGGAGGGTGCGACTTCTCCCACCCCCGCTCCGTCCCAACCGCACTGGCCGCAGTGGTTTCCCTTCCCCTGGCTGGGCCTGCGCTGAAGCCTGGATCCGTTCCCAGGCGCGCCAGGTGCGCTCTGGCACGGCGCAGCCCAGCGGGACCCGACGCCCCGCTCGAGGTGTCGACCGGGGAACCCCGTCGCGGGGTGGACCGCGTGGGGCGGCGCCCCCCCGCACCCTCCGCGAAAGCGCAACGCGTTTCCGGAACGCCTCGGGCGGGTCACGGCGCAGCGGCGACCGGGTCGTTCGGACGCGACCTGTCGGCCGATCGCGCCGCTGGCGGGGTTGACGTCTGCCGCCGTGCGCTTGGGCGTCCGAGCGGCGGTGACGGGTGGACCCGCCTTGGCGCCCGCGGCGTGACCACCTTCCGTATCCATGCGGCACCCGCCGGCAGCGTCGCAGAACCTGCGGACACCTGAGCGTGGCGGCGCCCGGTTCAGTCCGGCAGGCGGCGGGATAGCCACGCCGCCGCGACCAGCGCCGCGGCCAAGACCCAGAGGGTCGCGGGGATGCCGACCGCCGCGGCCAGTGGGCCGAGGGCGAAGACGGCGAACGCCCCGACGGCGTTGCCCCCGCCCAGCACGAGGCCCGACGCCATCGAGCGGCTTTCGGGGAAGAGGTCGTGTGCCGCCAGCATGGTCAGGGGAAAACCCGCGAAGAGCACCACGCCACTGAGCCCCATGACCACGAACGCCCATGGACCGGAGGCCAGACCCAAGAGCGGGATCAGCGCGGCACCCGCCAGGCTGGTCAGCAGCAACGGCAGGCGGTGGCCGAAGCGGTCGGCGATCCAGCCGCCGGCGAGGTTACCGACCACGCCCACCAGCAGCATGGCCGACAGCAGCGAGGCCCCGCCGACCAGGGAACCGCCGCGCGAGGTCCACAGGATGGGCGCGAACGTTGAGAGCCCGAAGACGGCCGCGGCGCGCAGGCCGCTGAATCCGACCAGGGTGGCCGCCGGCGCGAGCCGCCCGCGCAGGTGGTCAGCGCCCCGCGCCGCGTGCGCCGGCAGGACGGGCGCCCGGAGCGCCAGGGTCGGTACGGCGATCAGGGCCGGCAGGGCGATCAGGGGCACGGCGCGCAGGCCGGCCCAGGCGACCAGGGCGCCGACGGCGACGGGCCAGAGGCCGCGGCCGACCTCGGCGCCGACCAAGAACGCGCTCAGGCGCATGCCGCGCCCCCCGCCGGCGCTGGTGGCCGCCGCCAGGGCCTGTGGGTGGAAGACGGTGTTGCCGACGCCGGTCAAAAGCAGCAGCCCCAAGAGCATCGGCAGGTGGTGGGCCAGGCCGACGGCGCTGGCGCCAACCGCGGACAGGGCCAGCCCCATCCAGATGAAGGCGCGTCCGCCGCGCCGATCCGCCCAGAGTCCGACGAGCGGTTGGGCCAGGGACGTGACGCCCTGCAACGCCAGCACCACGCTGCCGGCCAAGGCGAGCGGGATGTGGTCGGCAACGATGAGCGCCGGCAGAATGCCGGGGACGTAGTTGACGTAGCCGTCGTTGAGGAAGTGGGCGAAGGCCAGCACCGGCAGGGCGGACGCCTCCGAAACGCCGGCCTGTGGCCGCTGTGCGAGCTGGGCCTCTGCCACCCGGTTTCCCTCCATATCCCGACATCCCGAGGCCGATCCCGCGACCGGTGCCGCCAGGGTAGCACGCCGTCGGGGAAAACGGCGTGTGGTGGTGTGGCCGGCAGGAGTTCGCGGCTGGGTTGCCAATCCTCCCGGCCGCTTCGGCGTGAGAGGGTGGGGTGCGCGGTGCGGGTGGCAGTCACCTACAACCTGCGGCGTGAGGTTCTGCCGGGGGCGGAGGGCGGCGCACGCGTCGGTGTCCAGGCCGAATACGACACGGAGGAGACCGTGGCGGCCTTATGCGGGGCGCTGGCCGTCGGCGGCCACCAGCCCCTGCGGGTGGAGGCCGAACCGGGCTTTCCGGCGCGCCTGGCGGCGTTGCGCCCCGACTTCGTTTTCAATGTTGCCGAGGGCGCGGGCGGGCCGGGGCGCGAGGCGCAGGTGCCGGCGGTATGCGAGCTCCTCGGCCTGCCCTACACCGGGTCGGGTGTTCTGGCCCTGGCCCTGGGTCTGGATAAGGCGATGACCAAGCGCGTGCTCTCCGCCTGCGGCGTGCCGACGCCCCGCTTTGTCGTGGTGCCGCCGGGCATGGAACTGAACGCCGCCGATCTGCGCCCACCGCTCTTTGTGAAGCCGCTTTCCCAGGGCAGTTCGATGGGCGTGACGCCGCGCTCGCTGGTGCGCGACCACGCGGCGGCGGCCGCCCAGGTGGCCGAGGTGCACGCCGCCTACGGCGAACCGGCTCTGGTGGAGGCGTTTCTACCCGGTCGCGAGTTCACCATCGGCATCCTTGGCAACGGCGCGCCCCAGGTACTGCCGATTATGGAGATCGATTTCGGCGCCGTGCCGCCTGGCTATCCCCCCGTCTACACATACCAGTTCAAACGCGAATGGGATGCCGACCGCTTCTACCGCTGCCCGGCCCCGCTGGAAGCGGGGTTGCAGCGGGAGCTGCAGCGCTTGGCCCTGGCCGCGTATGCCGCCCTGGCCTGCAGGGACGTGGCGCGTGTCGACCTGCGTCTGGACGCGGCCGGCCAACCGCAGGTGATCGAGGTCAACCCATTGCCCGGGATGGTGCCAGGCTTTTCCGACCTGCCCCGCCAGGCCGCGGTGGCCGGGATGGGCTATGCGGAGTTGGTGGTAGGGATCCTGGACCACGCCCGTGCCCGCTGCGGACGCTGACGGCTTGTGTCCTTGGGACTGCGACCGTCCACCTGCGGCTCGCAGGAGCGCTGGAACGCGAACGGGGCCGGGCGTTGCGCGACCGGCAGAGGCCGGAGGGTGCGTATGGCCGCGGCGGTCCTAACCCCGTGTGGCCGTCGGGATGGTGGTGGGGTGTGCCTTCCGACCGCCGCCACATCTGTTTGCGGCTCTCCATCGAACCCACCCGGCCGTCGCTTCCGCCGATCCGCAGCCGGAGGGTGCGGCCAGCTTTGCTCACCTGCCCATGGGCACCGGCGTGCGGACGCGTCTGGACGTGGCGTTCGCGGCCGCCGGGATCCCACCACCACGGCTCCGGTGTCCGAAGCGATGCAGGGCTCTGAGGCCGGCGACCTTCGGCGCACCGGCCTGGCTCCAGCGTATCCCGGTGCCGCCCTGCCGCAGCGAGCCGCGGGCCAGGCCGGCCAAGCGCGGATGGGTGGCGGCCGGCCCGGGAACAAGCACGGGACGAGGGCGCACGAAGCCCGGCGGGCGCGTTGAGCCGTGAAGGGCCCGGGGTGTGGCGGCGAAGACGCCGCACGAGCGACGTGGCATACGTACCCTGCGGTGAGCCGGGATACTCGACAGGGCAGGAAGGGTGTGCAGACCAAGCGAACATATGTGTGATGCGGCGACGGTTGCGCGACTGGGTGCGCGCTCCGCGCGACCAGCGCCGCGCGCCTATTCTTGGTGGGTTGAAGGGGGATGTCGTCGTGGCTGTCACGGTGCTGGAAGGCGATCTGTTTCAGTCCGGCGCGCAGACCCTCGTCAACACGGTGAACTGCGTCGGAGTGATGGGCAAGGGCGTCGCACTCGAGTTCAAGCGGCGATTTCCCGAGATGTACGAGGACTACGTGGAGCGGTGCCGGCGGGGGGAGGTGCGACTTGGGCGTCCGTACCTGTACCGCTATCCCCGGCCGCCCTGGGTGCTTAACTTTCCCACCAAGGACCACTGGCGGTCTGTGGCACGCGTTGACGACATCGTCCGCGGCCTTGAGTTTCTCCTGGCGCGCTACCGTGAGGGGGGGATCACGTCGCTGGCCGTTCCCCCTCTCGGCTGCGGCAACGGCCAGTTGGAGTGGCGCGTGGTCGGACCGACGCTGTACCGCTATCTGAGTCGCATGGAGATTCCCGTCTGGCTTTACGCACCGCCGGACACCCCGCCGGAGCAGGTGCGCCTGGAGCGCCTGGAGGCGCGCCCAGGCATAGACGTGAGTGCAGCCGTGGCACCCGAGCCCATTCGACCCGCCTGGGTGGCCCTGGTCGAGATCCTGCGCCGGCTCGAAGAGCAATTGTACCATTGGCCGACGGGCCGCGTTATCTTCCTGAAGCTCGCCTACGTGGCGACGGATGAAGGACTGCCGACCGGTCTGCGTTTCGTGCGGAGCAGCTACGGACCGTTCGCCGCCGACTTGAAGGGGGTTGTGAACCGGCTGGTGA
Source organism: Clostridia bacterium (assembly GCA_027335515.1). Next base: position 12,096 of record DAHWHT010000356.1, on the reverse strand, counting down.
ACAACGGCCTGATCCGGGAGGCGCGCCGTGGCCGGCTGCTTGAGGTGCGCACCGGTGGTACGTTCGCCGACGCGCGCAGGGAGTATGCGCGCCAACTGGCGGAGTGGGAGCCGATCATCGCGCGCACCAGCGAACTCTTTATGCGGCTCGACACGACGCATGCGGAAATCGTGGCGACCGTGATGTTCGCGGCCCGTCACCTCGTACCCCAGGACCCTGCGCCCACGGAACTGGACGTGTACAACGCCGTCCTGGAGTGGAAGGTGCGGCGCCAGCCGCCTTTGTCCGGTGAGGATGTGGCCCTTGCGGTACGCAGCCTCGCCGCGCTCGGCTGGACTCGTGTCGCCGCCAGCGCCGACCTACCCCTTTCTCAAAACGCGTTCGTGCCGGCGTGACCGCCTGGGCCGCGCGGGCCAGGTTAGTGGGTACCGTCGGGCCAAGGCCGCGCGCGCCACCGGGGCAGCGAGCACCGACGCTACCGCCCGTGCCGGCTGTGGACGCTGACGGTTTTCGTCGTCGAGCCCACAATCGTCCACCTGCGGTTCGCAGGAGCGCTCGTGCCCTTTACCGAAACGTGACGCCGGTCGCAGCCGGCGCCACCCGCCTCGCGGGGCGCCTGCCAGCACGGGCGCGAGGTGGATACGTGAACGCTGTTGCAGTGGACGCCGCCCCCGCTTCGTTGGATGTGCCGCCGGTGGTTCGCCTGCGGCCCCTGTGTCCCGAGGATGCCGACGTCTTTTTGCGCTGGGCGGCCGATCCGGAGGTGCGGCGCCACTACCTCGGCGGAGAGGCGCTGGCCGCGAGGGATACCGCCGCCGACTGGGTGCCGCGCTGCGGGTCGGCCGTCAGCCCGCTTGGGCGAAGCGCCGGCCGGCGCGAGCGACCGGCGGGGCATGTGGTGCGGGCCGTGGAGACCTCCGATGGTCGGTTGCTCGGTTGGGTGGAACTGCGTGATCTGAACTGGCGGCGGCGCAGTGGTGAGTTGCGCATTTGCCTGGGAGACCCCGCGACCTGGGGCCGCGGCTACGGCGGGGCGGCCCTGCGCGGTTTCCTGGACCTGGCGTTTCGCGTCTGGGGCCTTGGAAGCGTGCACCTGCGGGTGGCGGTATGGAACGACCGGGCGGTGCGCGCGTACGAGCGCTGTGGTTTCAAGCGCGAGGCGCGCTTGCGGGCGGGTCGGCGGGCCGCCGAGGGTGCCCAGGACCTGTGGCTGATGCGCGCGGTGCCCATGCGGGGCTGAGTCGGCGAGGCAAGGGGGGGCGGCGCATGGAGGGGCGGCTGTCGGGGGTCGTTCTGGCGGGCGGCACAGGGTCGCGCCTGTATCCGCTGACGAAGGTGACCAACAAGCACCTGCTGCCGGTGGGGCAGTATCCGATGATCTACTACCCCATCGCGAAGTTGGTGGCGGCCGGGATCACCGACGTGCTGGTCGTGACCGGGCTGGAGCATATGGGGGACGTGGTGAACCTGCTGGGCAGCGGCAGGGACTGGGATGCCCGTTTCACCTACCGCGTTCAGGACGAACCGGGAGGCATCGCGCAGGCATTGGCGCTGGCCGAAGGGTTCGCGGGTGGCGGCCGCACGGTCGTCTTGCTGGGGGACAACATCTTCGAGGCGGACATCACGCCGTTTGTGGACCGCTTCCGTGCCCAGCCGACCGGGGCCCGGTTGCTGCTCAAGGCGGTGACCGATCCGCAGCGCTTCGGGGTGGCCGAGGTGCGAGACGGCCGCATCGTGGGCATCGAGGAGAAGCCGCCGCGGCCGCGCAGCGACCTGTGCGTCACCGGGATCTATATGTATGACGCGCGGGTGTTCGAGTTCATCCGCGACCTGCGGCCGTCGGGGCGCGGCGAACTGGAGATCTCGGACGTCAACAACCGCTACATCGCCGAGGAATCCCTGCATTACGACACCCTGCCCGGCTGGTGGACCGACGCCGGCACCATTCCGTCGCTGCAACTGGCCAACCAACTGGCGTTAGACCTGCCGGCGGGTTGGATGCCGGTGAGCCGGACCGCGGCGGGTGCTCGGTCATGAGGGTCGTGGTCACGGGTGCCGCGGGGTTCATCGGCAGCAACCTCGTTCGCCTGCTGTGCGCCCAGGGGAACGACGAGGTGGTCGCGGTCGACGCCCTCACCTACGCCGGCAACCGTTCCAACCTCGACGGCCTTGGCGGCCGCATCCGCTTCATCCAGGCGGATGTCCGCGACGCCGCGGCCATGGCGGACGCCCTTGCCGGTGCGCGGGCCGTGCTGCACCTGGCGGCGGAGAGCCACGTCGACCGCAGCATTCGCGACGCCCGCAGCTTCCTGGAAACGAACGTCATCGGCACGCAGGTGCTGCTCGACACCGCGCGCGCCGCCGGGGTGGAGCGCTTCGTCCAGGTTTCCACGGACGAGGTCTACGGTACGCTTGGGGAAAGCGGGCAGTTCACCGAGGACTCCCCGCCGGCACCACGCAGCCCCTACGCGGCGAGCAAGGCCGCGGCGGACCTGCTTGCCATGGCGCACCACACGACCCATGGCCTGCCGGTCGTCGTGACGCGCTGCAGCAACAACTACGGCCCCTATCAGTTCCCCGAGAAGCTGATACCGCTCACGGTCGTGCGGGCCCTGGCCGGCCAGCCGGTGCCGGTGTATGGGGACGGTCGCAACGTGCGCGACTGGATCCACGTCGAAGACCACTGCCGCGGCATCCTGGCGGCCTTGCGCGACGGCCGCCCGGGCCGCGTCTACAACTTCGGCGGCGGGGCGGAGCGTACCAACCTGGAGATGGTTCACGCCATCCTGCGGTTGGCGGGCGCCCCGCTCGACCTGGTGCGCTTCGTGGCGGACCGGCCGGGCCATGACTTCCGCTATGCCGTCGACGCCCTCCGCAGCCGGGCCGAACTCTCCTGGGAGCCCCGCCACGACCTGGAGACCGGATTGGCGGAGACGGTGCGGTGGTATCGGGATCATCCGGAGTGGTGGCAGCCGCTTTTGGGTCCGGAGTATCGCGCCTACATTCGCACTCAGTATGGCGGCGTGGGGGCGGACGCCGGTGGCTGAGTATCTGATCACGGGCGGCGAGGGTCAGCTCGGGGTGGCCCTCGCCCGCAGCGCCCCGGGCCCCGCCGTCGCCGCCGGACGGGCGGACCTGGATGTCGGTGATCCGGCGGCGGTGGCGCGGATGATGGCGCGGGTGCGTCCGTCGCTGGTCGTCCACGCCGGCGCCTACACCGACGTGGACGGTTGCGAGACCGACCGTCCGCGGGCCTGGCGGGTCAATGCCGAGGGAACGGCGCACCTTGCAAGCGCCTGTGCCGCCGCCGGTGCCCGTTTGGTGTACGTGAGCACGGACTACGTCTTTCCGGGGGACGCGTCCGTGCCGTACGAGCCGGACGATCCGCTGCGGCCGGCGTCGGTCTATGGGGCAAGCAAGCTGGCGGGTGAGTTGGCCGTGCGCACCCTGCTGCCGGGGGGCCACGCCATCGTGCGCCCCTCCTGGGTGTTTGCGGCGCGCGGTCGCAACTTCGTGCGCACCATCCTGCGGCTGGCGGCGGAGCGGCCCGAGTTGCGGGTGGTCGACGATCAGCGCGGCCGGCCCACGTGCGCCGACGACCTCGCGCTTTGGATCTGGGCGCTCGTCGGTCGTGGCGCAACGGGCACGTTTCACGCCTGTAACGCGGGCGAATGCACCTGGTACGGCTTCGCCCGGGAGATCGTCGCCCGGGCCGGCTACGCGACGCGCGTGCTTCCCGTGTCGACCGCGGAGTTCCCCCGGCCGGCTCGGCGTCCAGCCTATTCGGTGTTGAGCACGGCATCCCTCACCGCGGCGACGGGTATCGAACCGCGGCCGTGGACGGAGGCCCTGGCGGATGTGCTGCGGGATCTGGGTGCTACGGGAGGCGGCAAGCATGATTGACGGTGTTGTGGTCAAGCGCCTGGTGCGCCATCCGGACGACCGCGGCTACTTCATGGAGGTGCTGCGCGACGACGACGAACTGCTGCGGCGCTTCGGCCAGGCGTCCTTTTCGCTCAGCTATCCCGGGGTGATCAAGGCCTTCCACTACCACGAGCGGCAGGACGACCTGTGGTTTTTCGCCCGCGGCAACGCCCAGACGGTGTTGCATGACCTGCGCCCCGGTTCGGCGACCCAGGGCCAGACCCAGGTGGTGTATATGGGGGACGACAACCCGGTTCTGGTCCTGATCCCCAAGGGGGTGGCCCACGGCTACCGCGTGCTGGGCAACGAGCCGGCCGCCATCCTGTATTTCACCACCGAGTCATACAACCCCAAGGATCCGGACGAGAAGCGCCTCGCGTTTGACGACCCGGGCATCGGCTTCGATTGGACCACCCGGGCGCGCTAGGTCAAGCCATGGCAGGCGACGCACGCGGCGGATTCGACGCGGATGCGGCTTTGGGCCGGGACGTGGCGGACCCCGCCGCGCCGACGGTCAGCGTCATCGTGGTCACCTGGAACTGCCGCGAGTATCTGGAGGGGTGCTTCGCGGCGGTCGCCTCGGCCGGGGAAGTCATCGTCGTGGACAACCACTCGAGCGATGGCACGGCGGAGTATGTGGCTCAAAACTGGCCGGCGGTGCGGCTGCTGCGTCCCGGACGCAATCTGGGATTCGCCGCGGCCAACAACCTCGGCATCGGTGTGGCGCGCGGGGAGTTCCTGCTGTTGCTCAACGCGGATACCCTCTGCGACGCGGCGACGGTGCACCGCCTGGTTGGGTTCCTGCGGGCCCACCCGCAGGCGGGGATCGTCGGCCCGATGGTCGTGAACGCCGACGGATCGCTGCAGCGTGCCTGCCGCCGCCGCATTCCCAGCCCCATGGACGCACTGTGGGCGCTGACGGGCATCGCCCGCTGGCGTCGCTGGCAGACATCCGGCCTGGCGGGTCGTTTCGCCCGCTACAACGCCGCCGACCTGCCGGTCGATGCCCCGGTGGAGGTGGATGCGGTCTCCGGTGCCTGTCTGATGGCGCGGCGCGAGGTGGCCGCTGCGATCGGCGGCCTGGATGAGTCCTTCTTCCTGTTCGGCGAGGAACTGGACTGGTGCCTGCGGGCCAAGCAGGGCGGCTGGCAGGTCTGGTATGCGCCGGTGGGCCGCGTCGTTCACTTCAAGGGCGGCAGCACGCGCAAGGGCGGCTGGCGGGCCCGTTATGCCTTTGCGCACGCCATGTGGCTCTTCTACCGCAAGCACCTGGCGCGCCGCTACGGCCCGGTCTGGAGCGTGGGCGTGTGGTTGGGGATCACGGCGTACGGGGCCCTGACCGTGGGTCTGGCGCTGCTGCGTCCGGGACGCCCCGCCGGTCGCGCGGGCTGACACGGGCACGGACGGGGTGGGGGGGATGCCGGCGTGGCTTGGGTCGGGGCACCGCGGGTGTCCGCCGTGATCGTGACCCACCAGAGCGCGGCAACCATCGGGCCCTGCCTGGAGTCGCTCGCCCGCCAATCGGTCCCGTTTTTCGAGGTTCTGGTGGTGGACAGCGCCTCGAGCGACGCAACCCTCGCCGCGTTGGGGCAGGTTTCGCTGGACGTCCGGCTGACCGCCTGCCCGCACAACCTCGGGTTTGCCGCCGCCTCCAACCTCGGTGCCCGCCAGGCGTCCGGCAGCCATCTGGCCTTTCTCAACCCCGACGTCGTTCTGGCGGACGACTGGCTCGCCCGCGTCCAGGCGGTGCTGCCGGCGGACATGGTGGCGAGCCAGGTGCGCCCCGTGACGCGGCCCGACCGGGTGGAGAGTCTGGGGGACACCTGGACCCGCTGCGGCATCCCGGTGCACCGCCGTCAGGGATCGCCCGTAAGCGGGGTGCCGGCGGACCCCCGTCGGGTGCTCGGCGCCCCGGGCTGCGCCATGGTCGTCGACCGGCAGTGGTTTGCGCGCCTGGGTGGTTTTGACGAAGACCTGTTTTGCATCCACGAGGATTCGGATTTCAATCTGCGGGCGGCGCGCGCCGGCTGCCGCTGCGTTCTCGCCCCGCAAGCGGTGGTCTACCACCACGGTTCCAGCAGCATCGGTCGACTATCCACCTTTTACGTCTGGTATGGCCAGCGCAATCTGGAATGGGTGTATATGCGTTCGCTGCCGCGCCTGGCCTTGCTGACCTGCCTGCCGGGGCACCTGCTCTATGAATGCGGGGCGGCCGTCTTCTTCTTGCGCCACGGTCACCTGCGGACCTTCCTCTCTGCCAAATGGGCGGCCCTGGCAGGGGCCGGGCGCTTCTGGCGCAAGCGGCGGTCGGATCTGGAAAGCGTCGGCTGGGGCAGGCTGCGCCCGATGTGTGACGAACCCTGCTTTGCGGGCCGCTGGGCGCGAAAGGTTCGATCCCGCTAGACCTGGAGGGGTTTGCTTCCGTGCAGGAGCAGGAGCGCTACACACCCGGTGCCGGGTTGCCCGAGACCCAATACGAGCATCTGCATCGCTATGCCCTGGCACAAAGCCTCGCGGCCGGCCGGGATGTCGTGGATCTCGGGTGCGGTGAGGGCTACGGGGCGCACCGACTCAGCCTGGTCGCGCGCTCGGTGCGCGCCGTCGATCTGGCGGCCGAGGCGGTTTCCGCGGCCCGGGTGCGGTATGCCGCCTCCCACCTCCGCTTCCTGGTTGGGGACGCGACCCACACCGGGTTGGAGGATGCCAGCGCCGATTTGGTCGTCGCGTTTGAGATCTATGAGCACCTGGAAAACCCCGCGGACCTGTTGGCCGAGGCGCGGAGGCTGCTGCGTCCGGGCGGATTGCTGCTGGTCTCAACCCCCAACCGCGCCGTCTACAGCGAGGCCCGCGGCTACCAAAACCCTTTTCATCGGCACGAGGCAGACCGCCAGGAGTTCGCCCGTGCGCTGCGCCTGCACTTCCCGCAGGTCCGGCTCCACGGTCAACGCATCCTGCGGCTCTCCGCGATCTGGGATCAGGCCGGTTCGGACGGTCCGGCGGACCTGCCCGCCGCGGCGTTGCGCGATGTTCCGCCCGTGTATCTGCTCGGGCTCTGCGGGGACGCCGCGTTGCCGGATCTGCCGGCGCGCTCGTTCTGGCTGGATCCCAACGAGGTCCTGGACACCGAGGCCTCGGAGTTGGTCGTGGCCCGCGCCACCATCGCGGCCAAGGACGAGGAACTCGGCGCGGCCCGCGCGACGATCTCGGGCAAGGACGCCGAGCTGCGCGCGGCCGCGGGCACGATCAACGCCAAGGACGGCGAGTTGGCCCAGGCCCGTGCCGCGATCGAGGACCTGAAGGGCCAGGTGGAAAACGCCCGGGAGCAGTTGGCGCGCGTTGGGGTGGACGTGGCGCAGGCCCGCGCCGCAGCGGAGGGTGCGCGGCACGAACTGGCGGCTGCCCTCGCCGTGCGCGATCTGCGCGAGGCGGAGCTGCGCGAGGCGCGGGACCGCAGCCGCGCCCTGGAGGCCGAGGCGCAACGGCAGGCGGCGCTGCTGGAGGAAAGGGAGGCACAGGCCGCCCGGGCACAGGAGACGGTGGATGCCCTGGTGCGCGAGGGGGAACGGGGCGCCGGGGCCGCCGAGCAGCTGCAGGGACTGGTTGGGCAACTGGAAGAGGTTCGCGCCGCGCTGGTGTCCCTGACGGCCTCGCTTCCCGCTGGCGGGGCGGGCCGATGGGACGGCCTGGCCGCCGCAGTGGAAGAGGCGGTTCGCAACCTGCGTCCGGCGTTGCCGCCGGCTGCCGCTCCCGCGCCCCCCGCGGTGCACGGCGCGCCGCTCCAGGTGATCGGGCAGGTTGAGGAACCGGCGGGGCAGGTGCGTCGGCACGGTGAGATCGTCGTCGGCGGGTGGGCCTTTAGCCCCCTCGGGCCGATCGACCGCATCACCGTGCGCTTTGCCGGACGGGTCCTGGCGACGGCGGAACAGGGGTTGCCGCGGCCCGACGTACATACGGCCCACCCGCTGCCCGCCGCCCTGCAGTCCGGTTTCCGGGCGCGTTTCGGTGCGCATCTGGTACCGCGGTTCGCCCGGGGCGTGCGCGTGGTGGCGGAGGTCGGACGGCAGCGGACGATCCTGGGAACCGTCAGGTTCGTACCGCGGCCCCCGCTGCTGCTGCGGGCCCTGCGCAGCCTGAGGGGCACCGTCCGCGTCGGGATGACCTATGCGCGCCAGGGGCGGATCCCGCGCAACCCCCTTGCCTGGCCCAAGCTGATCCGCAGCGGCTGGCGCTTTTGGCGGGCCGGGCTCGCGTCGGATGCGGTGGCGGCGCGCCAGTTGGTGGTGTATGACGCGTACGAGGAATGGGTCCGCGGCCACACGCTGACGCCCGCCAAGCTCCGGGCGCTGGCGGCCGAAGCCGCGGCCTTCACCGTCACGCCGCGGATCAGCGTGGTGGTCGCGGTGCACAACGTGGATGAGCAGTGGTTGCGTCGCTGCCTCGACTCGGTGGTCGATCAGACATACGAGCATTGGGAGCTGTGCGTCGCCGACGACTGCTCCACCGCCGCGCACGTGCGGCCCGTGCTGCGGGAGTATGAGGAGCGGCTGGGGTCGGATCGTTTCCGGCTGGTGCTGCTGGAGACCCCGCACCACATTTCGCGGGCCATCAACGCCGCCGCGGCCGGGGCCACCGGGGAGTATCTGGCGTTTCTCGACCACGACGACGAACTGACCCTGGACGCTCTGCAGGTCATGGTGCGCGCCATGCAGCAGACGCGGGCCGATCTGTATTACTCGGACGACGACAAGGTGGACGCGGCCGGAGGACGCTACGCCCCGCAGTTCAAACCGGACTGGAGCCCGGAGCTGCTGCTGTCGTATGCGTACATCAGCCATCTGCTGCTTTTGCGCACGGAGTTGTTCCGCAGCCTGGAGGGCTTCCGTCAGGGGTTCGAGGGATCGCAGGACTACGACCTGCTGCTGCGGGTGGCGGAGCGCTCGCCGCAGGTGGTGCACATCCCGCGTATCCTCTACCACTGGCGGGCCCTGCCGCAGTCCACGGCGGCCTCCACCTCCGCCAAGTCCTACAGTCTGGACACGGGCCGGCGGGCCGTCGCCGAGGCCCTGACGCGGCGGGGGCTCGCGGGTGAGGTGACCCAGCCGCGCTTTGCCAAGGATGCGGGTCTGGGCATCTTTCGCATCGACTACCGGGGGATACCCGAGCCGCTGGTGTCGATTATCATCCCGACGCATAACGGCCGCTTCCTCGAACGGTGCCTCGAGAGCCTGCAGGAGCACACCGACTACGCCAACCTGGAGATCCTGGTGGCCGACAACCTCAGCGACGACCCGCGCACCGTCGACTACCTGGCGGGACTGACCCACAGGGTGCTGCGCATCGCCCATCCCGCCAATGGCCGCTTCAGCTTCGCCCACGTCAACAACCAGGCGGCACGGCACGCCTCCGGCGACTACCTGCTCTTTCTCAACGACGACACCGAGGCGCTGGAGCCGGGTTGGCTGCGGTCGATGGTCGGCGTCCTGCAAAACCCCGAGATCGGCGCGGTCGGTGCCAGGCTTCTCTACCCGGACCGCCGGATTCAGCACGCCGGGGTGCTTGTGGGCGGGGGACCGCGTGGTCTGGCCCGCCACGCCTTCCGCTCGGCCGGAGGGGACTACGGCGGCTATCTGAGCTACGCGCAGGTGATGCGCAACTACAGTGCGGTCACCGCGGCCTGTTTGCTGACGCGCCGCGCGCTCTTTGAGGAACTCGGCGGGTTCGACGAAGTCCACTTTGCCGTCGCCTACAACGACGTCGACTATTGCCTGCGGGTGCGGGAACGCGGCCTGCGCGTCGTCTACCAGCCGGATGCCGTGCTGCTGCACCACGAGGGCGTCAGTCGCGGCTACCGCGACGACCCGCGTGAGGAGGCGGCCTTCGAAGAACGCTGGGTGCGGGGCCGGCACGATCCCTACGACAACGAGAACCTGCGCAAGGACAGCGACCTTTTCGAGATCAACCCCGGGCACCTGGACCCGCCGCTGTGGCACCGGCCGGCGCACGTCGCGCTGGTCGGTCACAACCTCAACGTCGAAGGCGCGCCGTTGTTCCAGTACAATATCGCCAAGGAGTTGGCTGCGGGCGGTTGGGCCTGCGACGTCCTGGCCCCGCAGGACGGTCCGTTGCAGTCGCGCTACGCGGCCGCCGGGATCACGCCGCAGGTGGTGTCGCATCCGCTGGTTGGCGCCACCGGTGCCGCCATGCTGCGGGAACGGCTGCACCGGGTTGGGCGGGGGTGGCGGGATGCCGGCGTGGAGGTGGTCCACGCCAATACGCTGCACGGGTATTGGGCGGTGTTGGCGGCGCAGGCGGCGGGCCTGCCCAGCGTGTGGAGCATCCATGAGAGCGTCGATCCGCGGGAGTATTTTCGCCAGCTGCCGGGGTTCACCTACGATCTGGCGCTGGATGCCCTCGAAACGGCCGGTCGCGTCGTCTTTGTGGCCGATGCCACCCGCCGGATCTTCGCCGAGGCGGTGGGGCGGCCGTTCCGGCTGATCACGATTCCCAACGGGCTGGACGTGGCCCGCGTGGAACGTTTTTGCGCCGGAACCTCCAGGGAACAGGCCCGGCAGGACCTTGGGGTGGCGGAGGGCCGGTTTGTTTGGCTGATCGTCGGCACGACGGCGCCGCGTAAGGGCCAATTGTATTTTGTGCGGGCTGCCGCGAGCGTCCTGGGGCGGCGCGAGGGGCGCGACTGCGAGTTCTGGATCGTGGGGGCGCGCGAGTCGCCCTACTTGGCCGAGGTGCGCCAGGCCATCGCGGCCAGCCCCGATCCGTCGCGCTTCCGGGTGGTGGACGAGACGCCGGACGTCTACCCGTACTACCGGGCCGCCGACGGGTTCGTCTGTGCGTCGCTGGAGGAGTCGCTGCCCGCGGTGGTGCTCGAAGCCTTCGCCTTCGGGCTGCCCCTGGTCTCCACGGATGTCTACGGGATCCCGGAGATGGTGCGCCGCGAGGTGGACGGCCTGCTGGTCGCGCCACAGGATCCCGTGGCCCTGGCGGACGGCATGCTGCGCGTGCTGCGCGATGCGCAGGGGGCCGGCGCGCGCGCCGCATCCGCTCTGGGGCGGTTGCAGCAGTTTTGTCTGACGGAGATGGTACGCGCCTATGGCGACCTCTTCCTCCAGATGGTAGAGGCGGGTGGGGTGCACGATGGTTGAGGTGTGGCGCTTCCGTGAGACGCTGATGCGCCTTGCCATGAAGGAACTGGCGATTCGCTACCGCAACTCATTTCTGGGTTTCCTGTGGTCCATGCTGAACCCTCTGCTGCTGATGCTGGTGTATACGACGGTGTTTTCGACCATCATGCAGATCGGCATTCCCCGCTACCCGCTGTTCCTGCTGATCGGTCTGCTTCCCTGGACGTTTTTTTCCATGGCGCTGCCGACCGGCATGCAGTCGCTGCTGGCCAACGCCGGGCTGGTCAAGAAGGTGGCGTTCCCCAAGGTGCTGCTTCCCGGGGCCAGCGTCATCGCGAATCTGATCAATCTGTTCTTGAGCTATGGGGCCTTTATCGCACTGGTGCTGGTGCTGCAGGTCAAGGTTCCCCTGGGGCCGCAGATCGTGACGATGGTGCCGCTGTTGCTCTCGCTGTTTCTTTGGTCCTGCGGCCTGAGCTTCGCGCTCGCCGGGTTGGTCGTCCACTTCCGCGATCTGGAGCACCTGATCGGGGTGGTTCTCGCCGCGTGGTTTTATCTAACCCCGATCGTCTATCCGTTGCATCTGGTGCCGGTGAAGTATCGCGGGTTGCTGCTGCTCAACCCACTCACGGTCTGGTTCCACGCCTTCACCGCGATCCTCTATTGGGGGCGTTGGCCCGGTTCCGGGGTCGTGTGGCTGACCAGTGCCGAGAGCGTCGTGGTCTTCGCCCTGGGCTGGATGATCTTCAACCGACTCAGTCGTGATGCGGCCGAGGTGATTTAGGGATGCCAGGTCTGGTCATCGAGAACGTGGCCAAGCGTTTCTATCGCCCGGAGGATCGCACCCTGGCGCTGAAGGACTATGTTCTCCAATTCGGCCGGCGGCCGCGGCGTGAGAGCTGGGTGCTGCGCGACGTCTCCTTCGAAGTGCGACCCGGTGAGATGGTCGGCATCGTTGGCAGCAACGGCTCGGGCAAGAGCACGCTGCTCAAGCTGGTGGCGGGCATCCTCGGCCCGACCCGCGGCCGGGTGA
>DAHWHT010000341.1 GCA_027335515.1 Clostridia bacterium | reverse complement strand
CAGCGCGGCGAGGCGCCGCGCCACCGTGGCCGGCGCGCTCCCCTGGGCGCGCAGGGACGCCAGGTAGGCGCGCACGGACTCCGCGGCCGGCGGGTCGTCCCCCAGGGCGCCGTCCCCCGCGCGGAAGCGCAGGTAGTCGGCGAGATCGCGCCGGTACGCCAAGGCGGTGTTGAGCGCCAGGCCGCACTCCACCGTCAGGTGGTCGGAGAAGGCCGCCAGCAGCCCCGCGGCGGGGTCCGCCGCGCGCTGGCCCGTGTTCCGAAGAGATCCGCCCCCCGCTCGTCCCGCCCCGATGCCCACCGCCTCCAGACGCCCACGGCCCGCCGGGGCACAGAATCCGCCAGAGCGGGCGCGCCGCGGCCCGCGACCCACCCCCCGGGGGCACGCCCCGCGAGCCGCCGGACGGCGGCAGGCCCTCGCCCTCAGGAAGGCGGGGGCCCCAGCACCGCGCAGGGGAGCCCCTGGGCCGCCGCCACGGGGGCGCAGAACACCTCGCCGCCGGCGACGTTCAGGCCGCGGGCGAGTTCGGGGTCCGCCGCGACCGCCAGCCGCCAGCCGACCCCGGCCAAGCGCCGCAGGTAAGGAAGCGTGGCGTTGGCCAGGGCGAAGGTGGCCGTCCGCGGCACGGCCCCGGGCATGTTCGGCACCGCGTAGTGCAGGACGCCGTGGCGCCGATACGTCGGGGCCTCGTGGCTGCTGGGGTGGTCGGCCGTCTCCACGCAGCCGCCCTGGTCGACGGCCACATCGACGATCACGCTCCCGGGGCGCATCCCCCGGACCATCTCCTCGCTGACCACCCTCGGTGCCCGGGCCCCGGGCACCAGGACGGCGCCGATCAGCAGGTCCGCCTCCCGGCTCGCCAGGGCCACGGCCAGGGGGTGGGAGGCCAGGGTCTCCACACGCCCCGCGAAGCGCTCGTCCAGCTCCCGCAACCGGTCGGGACTGGTGTCCAGGACCGTCACCCGCGCCCCGAGGCCCACGGCGATGCGCGTCGCGCCGCGCCCGACGGTCCCGCCGCCGATCACCACGACGTGGGCCGGGGCGACCCCCGGCACCCCGCCGGGGAGCAGCCCCCGACCACCGTGGGGACTCTGCAAGAAGACGCTGCCGACCTGCACCGACATGCGACCGGCGATCTCGCTCATCGGCGACAGCAGGGGGAGCGTACCATCGGCGCGCTGCACCGTCTCCAGGCCCAGGGCCACCGTCCCGGCGCGCAGCAGCGCGGCCGTGAGCTCGGCCGACGGCGCCAGGTGCAGGTAGGCAAAGAGGACCAGGGACGGCCGGAGCCAGCCGTACTCCTGCGCCTGGGGCTCCTTGACCTTGACCACGATGTCGCCGGCCCAGGTCGCCTCGGTGCCCCCCACCGCGCATCCGGCGGCGCGGTAGTCGTCGTCGGTAAACCCGCTGCCCACCCCCGCGCCCGCCTCGACGGTGACGGCGTGGCCGTCGCCGACCAGGGCATGGGCCGCGGCGGGCGTCAGCGCCACCCGGTCCTCACCGGGCTTCCGTTCCCGGGGCACCCCGATCCGCATGCCCGCGTCCCCTCCCGTCCCGCCCCCGCCGCGTCGGCCGCCCAGGTGGCCACGGCAACCGCGGCGACCACCACTGGACCTGGTGCCTGCCATCGCCAGCCGTGCGAGGCCATCGCCACTGTGTCCCTTGCGCCGCAACGACCCGCGCCTGCCGGCCGCCGCGGCCAGCGCCCTCGGCCGCGCCGCCCTAACGCAGCCCCAGGCCGGCGGCCCGCAGCAGGACGGGGCCCAACACGGCCTCGGCCACGCTGCTCAGCAAGACCCCGCCGCCGACGGCCAACCCCAGCCAGAGGTAGCCCCGCGGCAGGGGACGCAGGCCACCCCGCCGGGCCGCGGACAGGGCCGCGGCCCGGGTGGCCAGCCACCACAGGGCGGGTAGGCCCAGGAGGTTCCCGGGCAGCACGGCGAGCAGGGCGGCCCCGAGGCCCGCCCGCCCGAGCGCGGCCGCCGTGCCGCAGGCGAAGCCCAGGGCGAAACCGTGCAGGCCCAGCGAGAGGGCGACCAGGGCCACGCCGACCTTCGGCCAGAGGCCCGCCGCCCAAACCGGTGCGGCCGCGCGCACCCAGGCGCTGGTGGCGGGCCACAGGACGGCCGGCCGCCCCCCCGCCCGTGCCTGCAGGTACCCGGCCACGCCCTGGCCCAAGCGGAGCCGCTCCGCCACCGGCAGGGACCAGGCCCCCCGCACCCCCACCGACAACCCGACGGCCAGGGCGCCTGCGGCCAGCCAGGCGGCCCAGGCCGGCGGCGCAGCCGCCACCTCCCAGTGTATCCAGCGTGCCTGTGGCAGACGCAAGGGGCACCCCCAAGCCCTGCCCGCCCTCTGGTCAGGGGCCGCACCCTACGACGGTGCTGCCAAAGCGGGTTTTGGCAGCACCGTCTTCCGCATGCAGTGGCCAGCGTTCCTGGCGGACCACCACCCCTGGTGGTTGGGGGGCCGCCTCCGGCTTTTTCGCAGCGGCCTCCTGGGCGGCCACGCATTCCCGGCAGGGGTAGGGCATGGCCCACCAGGACTATGCCCGGCCCCCACGCCGGATGCCGCGGAGCGAAGCGGCGGAGCGGCGGAGCGAAGCGCACCTGCGGTGCGCGGTGCTCCGCTGCCAAGCGCACCTGCGGTGCGCGGTGCTCCGCTGGGGTGCGCCGCCGCGGCACCGACCAGGAGGCGCAGCAGTGCCGCCTGCGGCCCGGCGGGTCCCGGGGCGTGGACACGGAGGCATACGGAGGCATCTTGGCCCCCCGGCCCCCCCCTGTCGCCCAACGCCCACAGCCCACAGGAGCCCGGCGACCCCAGGGACGGGGACCGCGGTGCCGTTCCCCGGGCTCCGGAAGTGGGCAGCGCAAACGAGGGCCCTTGGGCTGCCCACTCAGCGCCCGGCCTCTTCCCCGCCCCCGCTGGCGGATCCGGCAGCGACGGGTCCGGGGTCCCGGCCCGCCGCCGCCTCACCCCATGCCGGCCCCTCCCCCGCCCAGGCCAACTGCCCGGAGCGCGGCCCTTCCCCGACGACTCCCCGGCGCCGCATGGCCACGCCAAACAGGCGGTTGCTGCCGTTGAGCACCGCGCGCACGGCGGCGTCCATCGCCTCGCCACGGATCAGGGCCGACCCCGTCAGGAGTTCCGCGACCCCACGCGGCGCGTGGTAGTGCAGGAGGCAAAGGATCGCCTCGCGATCCCCCAGCGGGAGGCGCACCATCTCGCCGATGCTGAAGATGTGTTCGGGCAGCAGGGATTGATTGAGGGCCTGCAGCGTGGCCTCCGCCGCCAAGCGTAGGCCGAGGCCCCCGCTGGCGGACCCCGAGGCGCGCCCCTGCCACATCGCCGAGGGCACGTCCGGGTCGTGCAGGACGCGCCCGAAGGGGTCGCGGAGGGGCTCCGGCGCGAGGCTCACCGCCACCTCGATCCGCCCCCGCACCGGGTCGGAGGCGACCGAGAACTGCTGGAGGCTGAGGCGGACCCACTTGGGGCGCCGTGGCACCGCCCCAAGTTGGGCGACGCTGATCCGGCGGTGGTCCACGATCAGTCCCCACCGCGCCTGCAGGCCGGATTCGATATCCCGCACGACGGCCTTCGCCGGGCGCGACCCGTCGGCGAGGACATGAACCTCCCGCACGGCGCCCCAGTCATCGAGGATGATGCGGGCCGCCTCGACGCCCGCAAACCCCTGGATCAGCTCCTCCACCGCCTGGACCGAGACCCTGGCGCGCGGGGCGCCGGTTCCTTGGCCGCCCTCCACCGCTGCTCATTCCCCCCGGGCCGACGCGACACCGGCCCCCAGGTGGCGGGGGGGCTTCCCGCCCCGCCGCCCCTCCTGGGATGCACCACCGGCCTATGGCCGCCGGTGCAGGCATGGACCGAATCTCACGCCACCCACGGCCCGCCCATTGGCCGTCGATGGAGGTTTTTCCTGCCAGCCCCGCCACATCCGGACGAAACCGGGCGCGTCAACGCCGCAGTTCCATGCGAAGCTTGTCCGCGACCATGGCGATGAACTCCGAATTCTATGCACCCCTCCCCGGAACCCCTTGCGACCCAAGGACGGCGCAACTGCCCCAAGGGAAGCGGGGCGCCTACCGGCGTTGTCAGGTGTCGTCTGCCATCGTCGCTGCCCCCCCGTTTGATGCTTACCCATACCCACAAGTCCCTGAACCACCACAGGTGGTATGTGACCTAGTACCCTGAGCCCTGCCTCCGGTATATTGACAACGCCGCACCGCTGGGAGTTCGGGATGTGGGTGACGATCGGCCTTGAGTGTTGCCGTGGACGAATACGACCTCGGTCACCGTTCACCTCGCCTGCGTCGTCGGGCGGGGTCGTTCGGTCGCGGGGCGCGCTACGAGGCGTGACGGGACCGGGCGAGGAGGAGCGGCCGATTGGTGCCGTCCTCGGCCGCGTGGGTGAGGGCAGAGTGACATGGTTGGTGGAGGGACCAGCCGGTGTGCTCAGCGAAAAGTGCTGCGGCCCGTCGGTAGGACAGACGGGCCCGCACGTGCTGGGGTCGAGGTCAAGGGCGGACGCGGCCCCCCTCCCGCGGTTGCAGTTGCGAGCGACGATCCCACACGGTCCCGCACCCGTGCCCCTGGTCCCCATTTCGTTGCGCACGGTGGTCCCCGTTTCGGTTGACACAGGCAGCCCATCCCCACAACGCGCAGGGAGTTCCCCGGCAGAGCCGAATCCACCCTAGACCCTCCGCTCCGAAGCGGTCCAGGGAGGATGCCCATTGCCCGAGCCAAGGCCCCTGTCCGTCGTCGCCGAACGGTTGAAGGTGGCGCGCGAATCCCGAGGGCTTAGCCCTGAAGACGTGGACACCCATCTAGGAGTGGGCCCGGGCTGGACCGCACTGATCGAATCCGGCCGCGAGGTCCCGCGCCTTGATTTCATCATGGCCATGGGCTCAGCAGTAGGCCTACCGGCAGTAGAAATGTTCTCTGGCTTGAAAGCACCTACCGTTTTGCGGCGAGATCTGTGGGCAGAGCAGGCGACTAGTGGCGATGGCATCATCCTCCACTTCCCCTACGGCCGACATGATGCGGCCGTACCGCTAGCAAACGCGACCCTCGCCGACTTTGAACAGGTTTTATCGGTGCTCCGCACGGGCCTCGCGAATCTTGCCGCCCTGCCTGACCCGTCCGACGAGCGGGCTCGTGCCATCCAGACTAAATCAGTCGCCTCGACGTTCCTCCAGGCCGCCACAACCTGGCCTCACGCAAACCCATCGGACCTGTGGTGGTTCCTAGTGTACCGTGCTTATTGCGACCCTCTGAACCATCCCGCCACTCATGCACGGCTTGACTTCGGGCAGAGCTGGAAGCGAACCGGGGGCTGGGCCCTCGAACGTGTTCTGGTTGCGCATTATGGCCCCGCCTTGCGCGAAGCCGGGTTGGACATCGTTATCCCAGATTCCGATCGGAAAGCGCAATACCAAGGCCAACTCCAACAGGGCATTACTCATACGATTGAGGGAGATAAGATCGACGTCTTCTTGATTGGTCATCAACACGGCAAGGAGATCTGCTTTGGCGTTGTGCACGTTAAGGCAAGCTTTGCCGAACGACGCACGGACGACGTGCCGATGAGCGAGGCGCTTATGGGAAAGGGGTACTTGTCTCCGCTCTGGACCATGGACTGTAAGGGCTCTCCAGCTGCCCATCCTGTCAATGCCGGGGAGCTCGGGCCCGTTCACGATGGCACCTCGGGCCCGGATAGACGCAGTGCCAAACGTCGCGACTTCGAGGTAAACGGATATTTCTCCGCCTGCTTCTCGTACAACGCCAACACCATTCCAACGCCACCTTCGCCGGAAACCCGGGGAAGGGTCATCGTGTGCAACTTCAACGACCCCAAGGACGCCTTCCACCGGTTTGTGGTAAACGGCTGGGCAACCTTTTGTGAACGAAACCACTAGGGCGGCTTTATGCGTCCCCCTCTGCCGGAAGCAACGATGTCTGAATCGGGGCCTCCGTACGGGCTTGTCGGTTGTTCCCGAGTGACCCGTTGCCGCTAGCGCACGCCGTGTTTGCTATTTGGCACATTTCGGGATCTATTTCGAACCCCAGAAAATGGTGCCCAGTACCGACCGCCGCACGCGCCGTTGTCCCGCTTCCCATGAACGGATCTAGCACAATTCCCGGGGCAATCGGCGCAGCGGCGTCGATGCAGCGTAACGGGAGATCGAGCGGAAACGTGGATGTGTGCTTCGTATAATTTGGAGCCTGGACCAAGCTCCAGACTGACGGTACGGGTGGGCGTGTTCGGAAGGAGTGCCGTTCGCTTTTTGCAAAGACGTATATTGACTCGTGATGTCTGTGTGGGCGTCTGCACAGTCCTTCTGGCATGGGCTTGGTCTTTGTCCATACGACCTCTCCGCGAAATAGGAAACCGCGGTTGCCCAGTTCCATAACAACCCGGTACGGGATGGCGAGCAGGTTCCCATACTGAAGCCACGGGACGTCCTTGCGGATACACGCGCGCCGGCTCCCTCTTGGCTTGGTGTATGCTTGATTTGTCGCCGGAAGTCCTGACCCGTCTGGCCCGAGACTGCTATAGACGTAGTCTTCCTCGCGCCAATTGATAGGAGTGTTGTAGGAGTCGCCGAGATTGAGCCAAAACGTGCCGCTTGGCTTCAAGCAGCGCATAGCTTCTGCCAGGATCGCGACAAGGTTTTTCAGGTATTCTCGCGGATCAGCTTCGCTGCCGAGACCAGCGGAACCACGTTGCCCCCAATATGGCGGTGACGTGACTGCGACATCAATTACATCGCTGGGGAGCGATTTCAGAGCGGGCAGGCAGTCTACGTTGTGGACGGTGTCCAGTTCCCAGGGACCCAGTTTCGGCATATCCGCAACCCTTCTTCCTTCAGCCACCCTGGCTGGCAAGGGGCCGGACGTGCGGCTGTGACGTGGGCACACGCCAAGCTTAGATGCGGGAGGGCTTATTGCCTGCGAGCGTCCCGGCGCACAGTGGCAACAGCACCCAATGGCGTGCGCCATACCTTGCTGCCAGTGTAGTGCATGTGCCATAACTGGTCAAGGGGGTGCCGCGGTGCCCGTGCCGATTCCGCGATTGGGAGAGAACATTCGCCGCTTGCGTGAGCAACGCGGCCTATCACAGCTCGCGCTGGCGCGTGCGGCCGGTATCGATCAAGGGCACCTATCCGCCATCGAGCATGGTAAACGTCCAGATCCCCAGGTGTCCGTGCTAAACGCCATTGCTCGGGCGCTTGGGGTAACGCTCGATGAGGTCCTGGATGTGTCCTCTGAGTGACCATGGAAACGCTGCGCGAGAGTTCAGTGCGTCTGCTCAATTCCCGCTGCGTCGCAGCGGGCGTCGGCAGTCCCCGTGAAATGCCGCCTGCTCTGCCCGACGGCGCCGCGTATTGAGAAAACCCCCAGGCATCCATGTACAGGGGCAACCGGAGGCCTCGTTGGCGGCCCGCGCTGCAGGGACATGGCGACGGCCAGCGCGGACCATCCCCGGGCGTGGGCGAGGCGGAGGATCACGGCACGGTCCTCGGGCCCCCACGGGCGGTCCGGAGGCGGCTGCCGCTCGCTGATGGAATACCCCACGGCGCGCAACGCCAGTATCTGCGCATTGGTGAGCCGCCGCCCCAGGCCCACCGCTTCCAGGGCCTCTCCGCGCTCGCACGCCGCCGCCCGTGGCCGCACCCGGGCCGAGTAGGAAGGCGCCTCCAAGGGATGCCACCTCCGATGGTCTACGCTGCGGCATGGCGCATCCTGCCGCAGTGGCCGTCCGCTTCTGGCCCTCGACTGCACGACAGGACCGCACGGCGCGGAGGCTTCTGCACGAGCGGTTGGGGGTGCGTCGTGCAGTCGTGCAGCGGTTCTCCGGGGGTTGTGCCCCCCCCGTGGCGCCCCGGCCCTTCGTGCCTCCTGCAGCGCGCGTTGCTCCAATGCGGTACGGCACCGCTGGTGGCTGGCCGCGCTGGCCTCCAGTGGCGCGGTTGATGAGGACGCACGGGGGGGGGGGG
>DAHWHT010000340.1 GCA_027335515.1 Clostridia bacterium | reverse complement strand
ACATCCCCGCGAATAAGTTCGCTTACATGTGCCGCATCATCATCCGGAGATCCCACCAAGATCAGAGACCCGCCATGGTCCCTGCGAAATGCGCGAAACCCCGACACCAATAGTGGAACGCGCTTGCGGCGCGCCACTCGGCCTACGTACAATACGTGCGGCGGCTGTAGGCCGAGAAGCATCTTTTCAACCGTTATCCGATCAGACTCAGTTGGCGTCACGATACACACGCCGTTCGGTATAGCATAAATGCGTGCGTGGCGCTTTGGCAGCAGTGATTCTAATTCTCTCTGCGCCGTGTTAGACACCGTGACAATAGCATCCACCCGCGACGCCTGGTAACGTATCGCTAGTAGCTTCGCCCGCGAGTACTCAGAGAGGTCCTTTCGCGCAAAAGCCGCATCGTGGACTGTTAGACATGAGACGACTGAACTATCCGGTCGCATTGTATATTGAGCATGATGAATGTGAGCCCGATGACGCTTCAGAATAAGCGGGACATCGACCAGAACACGACGCATTCTGCGGCGGCTCACCGCTGCATCAAGTGCGTATTCCGCCGCCACTTCCTTCGGGCCGTACGCGTAGACATGCGCATCATACGTTTCGGAGACAGATCTCAGGGCATTCAGCAAACCTGCAGTGTAGCGCCCATTTCCCGAATACGGCGTGCTCAGAAAGTGGCCGTCAAAAGCCACGCGTATCATGCGGCACCTCCCCACCGTCTGCCGGCTCACGGCGCGAGCGCAGTGCAGCGCGATATAGTAACTCCTCGTACTCGCTCGCCACAGCATCCCAAGAGTAACTCTCGCGGGCATGCTCCATGGCGAGCGCCCCCCATTCCTTAACGCAGATCCCACCTGTACCAACGGCCCTCATTAACGTGGAAAGCTCCTCGGATGTGCTAAATGTAAGGGCGCTACTACCAACCACTTCGCAGTTCTCCGGAGTTTCCAGCACAAGGACGCAGTTCGCGAAAGCCATTCCTTCCACCAACGCTGGATGCGTACCGCCTACTTCTGTCGCGTGAACGTACGCCAACGCATTCCGTTGCAACACCTGGTAGCCGACTCCATAGATTCCGCCGGTCATGACCACGCGTCGGTCGCGAGATGCCAGTTCCTCCAACGACCGCTTGTAGACCCCCGCATACGGCGCGTCACCGACGACAGCAAGTTGCATAAGCGGCAAATCTTCCCGCGTTTTTTGGAAGGCCTCGATCACCATGCGTGCGTTGTTCTCCGGCTCCAAGCGACTAACGTAAAGAAAGTACTCTTCGGAACGCAAGCCAACGCCATCCAAAAACGCCCGATCTCCCGAGTGTCGTGACCGATCACCTGTCGCGCCGTACGCAATCATCCGAGTCTCACGCCCATAACGCTTCTTGTAGTATCTCTGGATCACGCGCGCGTCGGTTACGATATCAATCCCCGATGCCGCCGCAACACGCTCAGACCATCGCAAATATGCCTTCGCAACCGCAGGCCATTTCTTGCGCTGCCATTCCAAACCGTCTACGTTTAGCACCACGGGTAGATCCGCCATTCGCGCAAGCCACAGAAGGGGGCTGTTGCCAACGTTACAGACCAAGAGAACGTCAAAGCGGCGAACATCTTTGACCGCATTGAGCAAGCTCAACCATGTATGCGACGGAGTCTCCAGAGACTTGCGCATGATCGCCGGAAGGGTTCGGATCTCGACACCACAATATGATGACACACCAACGCGACGCCCCCGATTAAATACGACAACCTCATGCCCCTTCGACGCCAACCTCGTCGCCACTTGTTCCGCAAATGTCTCGAAACCTCCATACGTACCAGGAATGCCCCTTATCCCCAGAACACCAATGCGCATATAACCGCACACTCCCACCACAATGCAGTCGCATCAATGGCTCGGCGTCACGGACGGAGGCACGGCCGCCACTGCGAGGACATAACGCATATCCTGATATGTCGCATGCGACCGAGCTGCAACCTCGATCTCCAGACCTGATTCCCGCAATTGCTTCCGGGTCCATCCTCCAGACGTTGACTCCGCAGCTACCCCCCGGACCTGCCATCCGTCCCCCTGCAACAACTTGAAGTATTGAAGCGTACCGCGTTCTGTTTCGGAGCCGCACTCCAAACAATGCACTTCCGCCACAATTTTTAGGCCGATCCGCCGAATAAACGCACCTTCCTCGCAAAACAACTGATGCTCCGCTCCCTCTGCGTCAACCACAACCGCAGTCGCACGCCACCCCCTATTACTTACGTTCTCTAGGAGTGAACGAAATGTCGCGACCCGGACACCAAGGGGCCACCACATCCCTGAGGTACTACGCACGCGCAGTCTGGCCCCCATCCCATATCCCTGAGTCCGCGCGCGGGCATCATATCCCAATCCACATGGCAGCATCACACACTTCAATCGATTCCTCCGTAGGTTCATTTGTGCAATCAGACGGTTAATACGATTCGGCTCACACGCCAACACCCTTCCATGCGTGATGGTAGCCAGCACTGACGTCGTAATACCAAAGCCAGCCCCGATTTCGACAACGACGTCATCCAACAGGATCGACTCCCTGATCAAAGCAAGCTCTAAGCATTCGTAAGTCTTCATACCGAGCGCGCGTGCGTCTGAACGGAAGGGCACGCGAAACCGCAACCCTCCAGGGCCCGTCACGGGGTTCGTCACGACGACAAACAGAAGCGCCCTCGCCGCCCGAGCTGCACCCGCCCACGTCATTCCGCGCACATCCCTCTCATACGCCGTCACCTTCCGACTGCTGCACCAACAGCTTCACGACTCTTCACGAGCTGAACGGTCCTCATGCCAACCACAACCAGCGCGAGGGCTGGTCCCAAGACGGCACCTGTTGCCAGCCCCCACCCGCCCCACCTACGATAGGTGAACACATCCCACAACATGGCTGCACCAAACCCAACGGCAGACGCCAAGACAACAAATTCTGGCTGCCCTTTTCCGATTAGGTACTTGACGCATACGCTCAACATCGCAGCAGGCAATGCGCCCCATATCGCGATGATACTCAAGCCCTCAAGCATAGACAAACTTCCAATGCCCCAGTTAGCCAATACATACATAATCGCACCGCGCAACCATATCACGCCACCGCTAGCTGCCGCGGCGCTGGCAAAAGCGATACATCCAACCGCAAGCACCCAACGTGTCACCCCCGCCTCCGATAGCATGATCCGGCGGCTGGCAGCGGTCGAGATCTCACAACCTACGCTTGCGACTACGGCGCCGACAGACAAGGCGTAACCCAACAATGCAGGCATTCCGCCTCCTAAATGCGCAGCGCAAACTCTCTCCACCAGAACATACCCCGCGAACGTAGCGGCTGCTCCAATCGCTGCCAACATCGGACCACGAAAAGCAGTGATAACCGCCCCTCGCGCCACCTGCACCAGTGCACGGTAATCGAAGGGGCACCAATGTCGGGAGCTCAGCCAGAGGGCGCACCCCGCCTCCACAGCCGCACCAAGTAAATATAGGCCCGCCAACGCGACGACACCTATCGCGCGACCTGCCGATAACACACCCAAAGACATGACGATATTCATTGGCAACGACAACATGGCGGCTGGAACCACATCTTCATGAGCCAAAAGCAGACTGCGACACGCGGCTGTACACGTTTGCAGCAACGCTCCTATCCCTAGAATCCGCAGCGCCAGGATACCTCCATTCAACATATATTCACCTGCCACGAACCGCCCAAGCGGGCCCGCATACATTTCCACGACCGCTACCAGTAACGCACTGACGCCACCGGTGAGGCTCAGAGCGACCTCAACATTACCGCTCCTCTGGAAAAATGCCGCTTGCGGAAGAAGAACGACATTGCAAATGCTGTCCGCGACATTACTGACAACCGCACACACCACCGTCGCCGCTGCAAACAATGCCGCAACCGCACCATGTCCCAGTACTGCCAACACAACAACTAGGCGAACGACCCCAATTGCGCGCGACAAGGTGCGAAGTGCAACATACCGATAAACTAAGAGCTTATCGCTCACTTGTCACACCTGAAGGAACACGCGCGCGAGCATTCGTGTCAGGATGCATCAATCTAACGCTTGCCCCCCCCAACGCAGTGTTCCTAGGTGCATAGAGATGTTTGCGAATGAAGTCAACGCCGCGAATCATGTTAGCCTCCCGCTCCAGCAATGCCAACTTAATGGTTTGGCCGAGCAAACCCTGTCGGCCGATCAGACCGAGTGTTGTCCGACGCGCGACCGTCGTTCTGACATCGGCATCCCTTTCAACAGAACCCGCAATTAAGATTAAAAGGTCGCACCGCCCGGGGAAAATCGCAGCGGACAAGATCCGATTGATTCCAGAGGGTCAACAATCCGAAAACGCGTTGCGGGTAGTCGGGGGACTTCTGTAACATTTAGTGCGATTGCGACACCCCGTCTTCACGATCGCTGCGGTAGTACCCATAACTGTACCCATACTCTGCTCCCTTGCCCTGTGGGAGGTCGTTGAACGCCGTTCCCAATACTTCCGCCCCTGCTTCTCTCAGCAAGGAGCAGGCGTGTTGAAGTGAACGGTCCCGCGTGGTCGCGGCACGCACCACAACCAGGGCGCTCTTAACCTTGCGGGCCAGGATCACCGGGTCCGTCACCGCCAAGACGGGCGGCGAATCAATGATGATGTGGTCATACGCCTGCCGCCAGCGAGCAAGGCAGGCGTCCAGCCCGGCCTGATCTAGGAGTTCCGCCGGATTTGGCGGGACCGGTCCGCTGGGCAACACGTGCAGCCCCTCGGGATCGGCCTCCTTGATCAACTCGTCCCCGGCCTGACCCACCAGGACGTGGCTCAACCCCTGAGCCGCGCGGCCCAGGCCAAACATCTGATGGATCGACGGCCGTCTGAGATCCCCATCCACGAGCAAGACGCGCTTGCCGACGCCCGCCAGCGCGATGGCGAGGTTCGCCGCGGTCGTGCTCTTGCCCTCACCGGGGCCGGCGCTGGTGACCACAAACATCTGCGCCTTGTCGCCCAGAAACTGCAGCGAGGTGCGCAGACCGCGAAAAGCCTCCGCCGCAGCCGAACGCGGGGCCCGCTCCAGGATCGGTTTCATCTTCGGTGGATCCTCACGGCCTGCGAGCGCTCGAGCAGCCATCCAGCGTCCCCCTCATCTCCCGGTGCGCGTCGCCATCACTCGCCGAAGTGCGGCATCACGGCCAGCGTCGGCGCCTTCGTCAAGTGCTCCAGTTCATCCGGCGACTTGATCGTGTTATCGAGGGTCTCCAGCAGGAAGCTGAGCCCGAGCGACACTACGAGACCAAGCACCAACGCCAGGGCCACATCCAGCTTCTTGTTGGGCTTGATCGGAAGCTTAGGAGTGGTCGCCGGGGCGGCCACCGTGACGATGGTGCTCCCCAGGCTCATGGAGTCGGACACCTGGGCCTGGGTGAGGTTGCGCGTCAGGGTCTGGTAGGTCGAGGTCAACTCGGTAACCTGGGACTGCAGGGCCTGCAGGCTCGCCTTGTCGTGGACGATCTTCGCGGACAGGGCGCTCACCCGACCGGCCAAACGCACGATGGCCGCACCGAGGGCGGAGACGGTCGCCTGGTCTCGCGCCGCCGCACCCTGCACGCTCGCCAACCGCTGCGCCAGCTGCTGATAGGTTGGGTTGGGCGAGACGGAGTGGGTCGTCTGGCCGGAGACAGTCGACGACGACGAACCGCCTCCGGTCTGGGTCGAGGTCTGGGTCGAACTGACCGTCTTCGGCGTGGCCGCGAGCGCCGAGGCAAGCGACGCCGCCTCCGCCTGGTCCGCCTGGAGCTGCACCCGCGCCTGGGTCAGCTGGCCGCGAAGGGTGGTCATCTGGGCGTTGTCCGCCTGGAGCTCCGTCTGGCTTTGCGTGCCGGCCCCAGACTTGGCGGTGACCAGCGCAAGCTGCGAGGTCGCCTTGTTCAACTGCTTCGCCTCGGCGGCCGCCTGCCGCTGCAGCACCCCGACCGCTTGGGCCAGCTTTGTGTGGTCCTGCGCCTGCACGGTCGCCAGATAGACGGTCGTCAGGTCGTTGGCCACCAGGGCCGCCACGCGCGGGCTGGTGTCCTGGACGTCGACCGTGATGAGGTTGGTGTTGGGTACGAGGCTGGCCTTGACCATTTTGGAGAGCTGGAGCACCGAAAGGTGGATCCCCTGTTTGCCCACCGCCTTGGCCGTGCCCTTGAGCACCACTTGGTTGGTGACCTGCCACTGGTAGGTCTGCAGGGTGTTCTGCGGGAGCGAGGAGACGGTCTGCACCACACCCTGGAGACCCTGGCTGTTGGGCGTCTGGGTCTGGTTCTGATTCGGCGGCGCGGCCGAGCTGACGTCCAGGGTGGTCGTCGCCTGATAGACCTTCGGCAGGACGAACTCCGCCAAGAAGGCGGCCGTAAGCACACTGACGCCCGTCAGGATGGCGATCACCCACCGCCACTTCGAGAGGATCGCCAGAATCCGGCGGATCTCGATGCCCGAACCCGCCGCCTCCGGGGCTGCGCTATCCAAGATGCACCTCACCTCGCCCTTGCTGCCGCCCGGAACACCCGGGACTCGAGACGACTCCCGGATCACCTCATTTGGCGCGTTTCGCCAATGGTCGACGGTTTCCTACCCTGGCTCCGCTTGCCTTGGCATAAATTGCGCATCCGGTCGACGCGCGCGGCTACCCCCCGAGCGCCTCCGCGAATCCCGTCCACTGGAGGTTGCGCGCCCGCAGCACGAGCCAACTGGACGAGCCCGCCAGCGGTGCGAAGGTCGCAGCCGCCGCGCGGGGATGCCCCTCCCGCTGTTCCACCACCGCCAGCCAGCAGCGCGCCATGGCCGAGGTGGCGGTCTTGCCCTGCATCAGCGGCAGCAACTGGGTGTGGGCGGTGTGGAAGTGGCCCAGCATCGCCTCGGCCTCGGCTGCGGCGAGTCGGGCATGCGTCCCCAGGATTGGCTGGGGGAACGAACGGCGGACGAACGGCGTGGCCCCCCGCCGCCAGGCGGAGTGCAAGCGCGCCTGCATCCCGGCGGCGGCCGTGAGGAAGCGCCGCGCCTCACCCAGCGAACCCCGCTGCAGCAGGCCCCCCGCGGCGGCGACCAGGCCGCTGCCCGCCACCCCATACACCTGGCCGTCCAACGGAAAACCCGCCAGGAGCGCCAGCGCGTCATCCCCCGCCGACTGGGGCTGGTGGGCCGCCAGCAGCACCTGCAACGCGGTGGAGCGGACCCGCAGGTTGCCGGGGTCAAACTGAACTGCCGCCAGGGCCGTATCGGCCGCCTGCTGCCCCGTGGCCGGCAGGCGGTCCACCTGATAGGCAACCGACAGCAACTGCGCCTTGTCGGCCAGAAAGGTCCCGGCCAAAGGCTCCAGACGGAGGGCCGCCCCGTAGGCCGCGTACGACGCCAGATACTGGTGGTGCGCCATCGCCTGGGCGCCCTTCCACCCAAGCTGCCCGGCCTGATACAACCGCAGCGACGGCACGATCAGCAGGAGACCCACGGTAGCCGCGGACAACGCCCCCACCACACCGACGGGCCAATACCAGCGGCTACGCTGGGTGCCGTCCGCCCCGGCGCCGGTGCGCTCCGAGTCCCGCCGCCGACGTCCAGTCCGGTCCTGCGGATCGCTCCCACCGTTTCCGTCCCCAGTCGCCGAACCCACAGCCCCGGCACCAAACATGGACGCGTCCGCGGTCGCAGAGCGCAGCACCCCCGCGCCGCCCCAGACGATCATCGCCACCGCCGGCAGGGAGAGGTCAAAATCCGCCGCGCTGTGCATCAGGATGGCCACCGCGGCCAACCCCAGTCCCCAGCAGAGCCCGCCGACCTGTGGCAGGCGTCGGCCTCGCCAGGCATACCAGGCCAGGCCGATGGCCAACAGGACGAGCCCCGCCGCCGCCGCGGCTCCCCCTCCAATCCAGGCCTGCAGCAGGGCCTCGTGCACCTGGGTCGACCAATACAGGCCGGACTGCACGCGGTGATACAGGGAGGCCCAGCCGCCGCCGCCGTAGCCGAGGAGCGGGCGGGCGGCGATGAGGCGCATGGCGTTCTCCCACATCACGACCCGTGCCAGCAGGTTGGGGGTCTGAATGCCGATGCTGGCCGCGCGGGTCGCGACGCGGGCCGCAACCAAGCCACCACCGGCCAGGGCGCGGGCGGCCCTGCCGGTGGCCAGCAGCAAGAAGCCCAAAACGCCGACCCCATAGAGCACCGCCACCCCCTGCAGCAGGCGGCGCACCTCGGGGGTGAAGCGCTGCTTCTCCCAGGACGCGACCAGCCACCCCTGGCCGGCGGGGAGGGCCGCGCCGGCCACCACGCCCACGGCCAGGATCCCCAGGGCGTGGCCCCCCTGACCGTGGAAGAAGCCGTGCAGGATGGATCGGGAAAGCAGCAACCCCAGGCCCAGCGGCCAGAGGGCGGTAACGGCGGCCCGCCGCCGCGGCGCCGCGGCCAACCCCAGCCACCACAGCCCCGCCGCCACCGGGAAGACCAGCCACGCACCGCGCGAGGCGGTTCCCAGCAGCGTCACGACCACCAACACCTGGGCCCCACCGATGATCCCCTGCCAAACGGCCCGCCGCCGGGCCGACTCCGCCTCCTCCATCAGGGTCAGGCCCAGAATGAAGCTCGCCACGAGCACGGCCCCGAAGGCGTTGCTGTATTGCAGCGTCGAGAGGATCCGGGCGTGCACCACCGCACCCGGGAAGGGAAAGTGGCCGGCCGCCGCCAGGCAACCGAGCAGGGCGAGCACCACGCCCGACCCATACAGCGTCGCGGTCCACCAAAGGAGCCGCACCCGGCCGCGCACCACACTCGCCGCCAGCCAGTACCAGCCCCAGAGCAGCAGGGCCCGCTCGGCCGCCAGCAGGGCCTGGTAGGGATCGACCGGCCCGAGGTGATAGGCCAGGGCGTAGCCCGCCGCCATGGCAGCGGCCCCCCAGTCGGCCAGACGGGAGAGCAGCGGACCGCGGCCGCGCGCGACGTGATCCACGGCCAGCACCAGGAGCAGGCAGCCGACCAGAACCTGGAACGGCTCACGGTCCACCGGGAAATACAGGCCGCGCTGCAGGGGCGCGATCACCGTCAGCGCCAACAGGAGCGGAAAGAGCAGCGCCCCGACATCCACGGCCGAAGCCCGCCGCGCCCTCGCACCCCTGGCACCCCCGGCTCCCTTGCCCAAGCCGCCCCACCCCCGGACGGCTTGGGCAATTCCGCCAAGAAGCGACGATATCCTGCATTTCTCGGGCCGCAGAGCAGCCGGAAGAACCGGCAGCGGCGGGGTGGGCCCGTGCCCGTCCCCCGCCGCCGTCGCGGATCCGCTATCGCCGCAGCGCTACAGATCGCCGAGGTAACCCAGGAGCCGCTTGACCATCACCGCAGCCTGGGCACGGGTCGTGGCGGATGCCGGCGCGAGCGTGGTCGGGGTCATGCCGTTGATGATGTGCTGCTCGACCGCAATCCCCATGTCCGTCTGGGCCCACGCGGCCACCTGGCCGTGGTCGGCGAAGGGGGCCAGGGTCAGGGCCACCTGCTGGGGCAGGGCCGTCGCCGGCTGACCGGCGGCACGCATGGCCCGCGCCACCATCACCGCCATCTGTTCGCGGGTGATGGGGGCGTTGGGCTGGAAGGTGCCGTTGGGGAAGCCCTTGACGATACCAGCCTTGCTGGCCGCCGCGACCACCCCGGCGTACCACGCCGAGGAAGGCACGTCGCTGAAGGAGATCGTCACCGCCGGCACGGGCAGGAACAGGGCACGCGTGATCATCGCCGCGAATTGGGCGCGGGTCACGGGGCCGTTGGGCGCGAACACGGTCGGAGTCATGCCGTTGACGACGTGGTGCGCGACCATCAGCTGAATGTCGGTCTGGGCCCAAAAGCCCTGGATGTCGCTGAAGGTGTGGTTGTCCGCGAGCACGGCATACGTGCTGAGGTGACCGATCGGGGTCGAGACGGTACCGGAGGTGAGGTCGGTCACGCCGCCCACATAGACCCATGCCTTCTGGCTGGGGCTGTAGCGGTAGATGCCGAGCAGCAGGGCCTGCTCACCCGAGAAGGTCGCGGTCACGTAGGGCAGGGACAGACCGAGGGACGCGCCGTTGGCCGGCTCGAAGATGCCTCCGGACGCGCCGCCCGAACCCAGGAACTCGATCTTGATGTCCACCGGCGTACCGGCCGACAGCAACTCGCCGCTCTGGGTGCTGGAAAGCGACTGCTGGATCTGGGTCAGCAGGGACTGCGGCGTCGTGTGGATGCGAATCTCCACCGTGGTGGCGGACGACCCGCCCTGCGCGAGGATCTGGCGGAGGATCCGCGGCGACAGCACAACACCGCCCTGCGGCGTTTCAATCTCCAGCGACTTGCCGCCCGTTTCCACCGCCTGCAGGGCGGTCGACGGCAGTTGTGCCTTGACCACGCCGCCCACCGGCACGTCCGCCGCGGGGATCGTGATCACCAGGGTGTTCGTGCTGCTGGAGAGGTTGGAGAGGGCCTGGGTGATACCGCTGTCGGTCGCCTGGAACAGGACCACCGGCAGGAACAAGCCATTCACCATCTCGGAGAGCTGCTGCAGCCCGCCGAGGACGACGCCGGTGGACGAGGTGATGCTGGAAGAGGGCGTCTGGTTGGAAGGAGACGTGCTGACGCAGCACGACGGAACCGTGGTCGGAGGCTGTGTCTGGATGTCGAGATAGACGTTGTACAAGACGGCGGTCGCGTTCTGATAGGCACTGCCGATCACAGTCGGGGCCATACTGAAGACGCTCGAAACGGTTTGGTAGGCCTGGTACACGACGCTGTAGACGTTGTTGTACACGGAATACAGCACCTTTTGGGCGCCGGTCGTCAGCGAAGTACCAGGGTTGGCGCTGCTGCTACCCGTGTAGATGTCGACGAAGGCATAAGGCTGGGTAGTGGGCTGAACGTCAAACTGAACCGTGATCTGCTTGCCTGAGGCGACCGTCAGGGCGGTCGCCGTCACGTTCGTCGGCGGCGGCGGCGTCTGGGCGCTCGCCGAGGCGGCAACCGCAAGCGCGCCGAGCAGGGACAGCATCAGGGTCAGGGCCAGGTTCGCGGCCCAGGTACGAGAGAAGAAACCGAAACGCTGGCGCATGCACACACACCCCCTCTCCGCGCCAAAGTCGCCGGCCTGGGAGGGCCGACCAGCGGGAGTGTACCACAGGGGGGCCGTGCGGACCTGCCGGATGCGTCCGCATTCGACCCTCAGACACCGGGGGTGGGTCGGCCGTGGCGCGGGTGGTCCTTCGCGCCTCAGGCGCCGACGGCCGGGGTCAGGAAATCCGGCCGGCCCAAGAGGGCGCGCAGTTCGGGGATCCCAGCCGCCAGGGCGGGGTCCAGGACCGGCGGCCGCCGCCCGAGGCTGTGGCCGTCCGAGCCGAGGCATGCCACCCAGCCCTGGCGGACCCAAGCGAGCGCCAGCTTGCGCACCGACCCGCGGGCGCCGAACACGGCCGCATTCAATTGAAGGCGGGCGCCGGCGTCGATCAACCGCGCCAGTTCGGCGGGCTCGGAGACCAGCGAGGTGCGCTCGGCATGGGCCACCACGGGCAGCACCCCCTGCAGACGCAGCCGAAAGAAGGTGTCGGCACAAAACGGCGGCACCCCAAGGCTCGGCAGCTCGATGAGGGCTGCCGTGCCGGCATCGGCGTAGGTCAGCAGTTCACCGGCGGCCAGCCGTTCCGGGATGTCGGGCTCCAGCGCGATCTCCTGGCCGGGATGGAGTTCCGCCGCCATCCCCGCCTCGCCGCACGCCGCGCGCAACCCCTCCAGGGAGGCCAGCACCCCGGCGCGCGTCGTCGGGTACAGACCCGAAATCGCATGCGGTGTGGCCACCAGGGTGGTCGTGCCGTGCGCGCAGGCCAGGCGCACCATCTCGACGGCGGTCGCCAGGTCCGACGGGCCGTCGTCGAGCCCGGGGAGGATGTGGCAGTGGCAGTCCCACCAGCCGCGGTCCTGGTCGGCCGACCGCCGCGCGGCAAAGGGCCATGGCAAACCGAAAGCCCTCCCCCCGCCCGCGCGATGCCCGCCAAACGCGCACGGCGACGCCGGCAGCGCCACCCAGTCTACCGGCTCGGCCCGTGACGCGGAAGCCAGGCAAACGACGGCATGCGACGCATCTCGACTGCAGGAAAGTCGGACCATGGCAGGAAGTAGCTAATCCGCGCGGCGGGTGCGGTAGGTGCGGACAGACCCCCCGCAGCTTGCGGTCGCACGGTGGCCGAACAGGCACGGGGGTGGCGGCCATGCCCATCGGACAGCATCGGCGCGAGTTGAGCACCGCGGCGGATGTCATGCTCGCCGTCGTGGCCTACGCGCTCCTGGTGCGCTGGCACATCGGCTCCCAACCGGACAACTGGTACGGCGTCATGGCCCCGCTCGTGGTCGCCCTCTGGTGGCTGCTGTCGGTACTCGTGCGCCGCGACGTCTCCTACCGGCTCGGCGGGTTCGGCGCCGAGTTCCGCGAGACGGTCAGCGTCAACGCTGCGGGGGGCATCCTGCTCCTGGCCTTCAACCTGCTCGTGGAACAGATCTACGTCTCCCGGCTGGTGATGGTCGGCTTCCCCCTGCTGAGCTGCAGCCTGTCGCTTGCGGTGAGAATCGCGGCGCGGACCGTCGTGGCCACCTGGCGGCGGCGCGGCCACGACACCCGCCAGGTGTTGCTCGTCGGGCCCGCCGCCGGCCTGGCCACCC
>DAHWHT010000338.1 GCA_027335515.1 Clostridia bacterium | reverse complement strand
GCGCCGTTGCCCCTCCGCCAGCCGGGCCCTTAGACGTCGGAGCCGTCGTCCTGGCAACGGCGTCACCGCGTAGGGACGGCCGACATGCGCATGGAGGGGGTCGTTCGTAGGCACGAAATCCTCATGCACCTGCGCAGTGATCGCAAGCACCGCGGGGTGGCTTCGCTGGACGATCCTATCAGCGACCGCGACGGTGACGAGGCCACCTGGCGGGACATCCTGCGGGATCCTTCGGAAAGCATCCCCGACCAGGTCGCCCGCGCCCACCAGGCCCGCCGCCTTATCCAACTCATCATGTCGCGCCTGAGTCGCCGCGAGCGTCAGGTGCTGGCCCTTCGCTACGGGGTGGGCGGCGTCGAACGCGAGACGCAGCGGGCCATCGCCAAACGGCTCACCATCTCACGCTCCTACGTAAGTCGTATCGAAAAGAAGGCGATTCGCAAGCTGGGCCGTGACCTGATCGCCGAACAGGCCAAGGAGCGGGGCGCGCGCCAGCCGCCCAGCGGCGGATGACCGCGCTTTGGTTCTGCTTCCTCAGCCCACACATGCTGGCGACGGCGCTCGCCGACGGCCGACGCCCGCTGGGCCCCGCCGGCCCCGGCCGGTAAGAGGAGCGCGATATTCCCCGCGCTCCCGGACCGACCAAGCGCCCCGGGGGCCGGCCGGCTACGCCTGGCTGGGAAGCACCAGGGGACCGAGCGACGCTGGTCCGACCGAACGGGCGATCCAAATCTGGCATCGCCCCGCTCCGGCGCCGCCCGCACGTCGATCTTCCACATCCCGTCCCAGGCCGGGCCGTCTGGCGCGGTGCCCGCGTCCGGTCCGGGTCCGCGAATGCGAGGACGAAGCGCCCCAAAGCCGAGGATCGAACGCACACGCCGCGGCGCCCACCAAAGCGCGTACTATGACCACCCGCCCCGCGAACGCGGCGTCCCAGAGACCGCCATCCCCTGAGCCATCCGGATGGTTTGCGGCGCGGTCCCACGCCCGTCGCCTTCCGCGAGGCCCCCCTCGCCCGCGCAGTACCGAAGGAGCGGCACGGAGGGTCCGTTCGACCCTTGTGGCGTCATCCAGAAGGACCGAGAATCGCCCGGGACGCTTCGTCTGCGGGGGAGGTTGGGCCATGGTCAACCCATTCAATGAGGGAAAGGCACGCCGCGTTCTGCAGGTCGGTCTCGGCGTGCTCTGGATGGTGGATGGCTGCCTGCAACTGCAGCCCGCCATGTTTACGCGGGCGCTGGTGGAGAGCGTGTGGCGACCGATGCTCCAGGGACAGCCCGGGTGGTTGGCAGGCCTCATCGCCTGGTCCATCCGGATGGCCGCGCCGCATCTGGTGGCCTTCAACCTGGCGTTGGCTTTGACCCAAGTCGCGATCGGGGCCCTGATGGTCACGCGCGGGGCCCGCGCCGCACGGGTCGGGCTGTGGTGCTCCGCGGTCTTCGCCGCCGTCGTCTGGGTATTCGGGGAGGGCATGGGCCAGATGCTGGTCCCCGGAGCGACGATCCTGGCCGGCGCGCCGGGGTCCGCCTTGGTCTATCTGGGGGCCTCGGTGCTGCTGCTCCTGCCCTCCGGGTCCTGGCGTCCCACCGCCGGGCGTGCCGCAGCCGCACCGGCCCTCTTCGCCGGGGCCGTGTTCGTGCTCTGCGGGCTGCTGCAACTTCAACCGACGTTCTGGACCAGCCTTGGCCTGGCGGCGCCCTTCGGGCAAGCCTTCATGATGCCCCAGCCCTCGTTGCTGCGCCAGGTCATCGGAGCGACCTCCGGCGTCGTCGCGAACGCGCCGGTTCTGCTCAACGCCCTCTTCAGCGCCGCCCTGGTCGGCTGCGGGCTGCTCCTGTCCTTCGGGGTGGGCGAGCGCCGTCCCGCCCTCACCTGGGCCCCTTTGGCCGTACTGGGAGCGGTCTGGCTTTTGGGGCAGGATCTCGGCATGCTCTTTAGCGGTATGGCGACGGATCCCAACACCGCTCCGGCCCTGGCGCTTCTGCTGGGTAGCGAATTGGCGGGCCGCCTGACCATCCGGGGGCGCCAGGCGACGTCGACGCACGGGGGGACCGCCAGAGCCGTCGCGCCGGGCCGGTAGCTCGCCCGAGTTCCCTGCCCCGGTTCGTGGCCGTGTGCTCGAGGGCAGGGCCGTGCATTCGGTTAGCCCTCCCGGATGTCCTCAACCGTGCGGCGGCCACGGGTGTGGTCCGCACCCTGCGCGGTTGCGCCTCCGCGCTGGCCACCCGCTCCCGGGTGGTGGTGTCTTTTTCGCCGCCTGCCTGGCCACGAAACACCGCATCCACGCCAACCGTCGAGGGGGGCTGGGCGTTGGCGACCAGGTTCCGGTCGAGCCGTGTGAGGTGTTCAGGGCGGCGCTCTTTGTGGCGTTCCGCGCCACCTGGCGGCGGACCGCGGGCCGGACGCTCGGCCGCGCGCTCTTCCCCGGTGTCGCCCAGGACGTGGGCGCGCTCTCTTCCGAGCCGCCCTGACCCACCTGGAATCACAGCAACATACCGGCGACAAACCCGGACGGCCCATGAGGCCGATCGCTACCCGAGGTGCGCGCGCGCTGCGCACTTCGCGCGTGGGTGGTGTGTGCGATACCCGCGGCGACCGGATGCCGGTCATCCACTGCGAAACGCGCCGACCTCCGCCAAGCGGGAAGGTCCGGCGATGTGGCCTTGCGAAGTCTAGCTGGCGGTGCCGGGGAGATCCACCGCCGCAAGAGTTTGGCGGGTCGGGTGCTGGAGTCGTTTGGCAGGGTGGTAGGCCGCTATGGTGTCCGATGTCAAGGATAGATGTTGTCACCAAAGGGGTCGGTTGTGATGCCGCAAGGCTGCCAGGCGATGTCGCAGGAACGAGCCGCCCAGCTGTTTTATGAGGCCCTGCCCGTGCCCCTGTGCTTGGTCGACAGCGACGGGCGCCTGGTGGCGATGAATCCCGCTGGGGAACGGTTTTGGCACATGCGGCTGCATGAGGTTGCGGGTGCACTGGCGGGGGACGTGCTCGGCATCCAGGCCGAGGGTGACGGTCGGGCTGAAGATCCGTTGACGCACGCGGCCAGCGGCTTGGTGGAACGGATCCCCTGCCGCATCACCGTTCGCGACGGGCAGACGCATGCGGCGCAGGTGGTCGGATCGCGCTTGCACAGTGAAGACTGCGAGTACACTGTCCTCGGGGTCGTTGATGTGCACGACATGGACAGTGTTGCGGATCCACCGCTTTGGGCGCTGATCGACCCGGTTACGAGGCTGGGCAATCGCCACCGATTGGAGCGGGTGTTGGGGCGCTGGAATAGCTCTGGCGGTGCCGTCGTCTTCTTGGACCTGGACGACCTCAAGCGGGCCAACGACCTGTATGGCCACCG
>DAHWHT010000321.1 GCA_027335515.1 Clostridia bacterium | reverse complement strand
GTGGAGAAGACCAACTCCATCCGCAGATCCGCCGCGACTTGTTCCATGTGTTGGGAGGTGAAGTCGCTTCCGTGGTCCGTGTAAAAGCGGGAGGGGATACCGCAGATCCGCCAGCGGTGATCATCCTTACGCCAGATCGCCTGACGGAGAGCGAGAGCTGTTCGTAAACTGGAGGGCGCCTCGAACCCAAGCAGGTACCCTGCAACCGAGCGGCTGAAGTCGTCCATGATCACGGTCAACCATGGCCGGTCGACGCGACCGGACTTGTCCACTGTGGCGACGTTGAGGGCGCTGTGGTCCGCGAGCCATATTTCGTTCGGTGATGCCGATTCCCGACGGTAGATGAGGTCAAAGGCCTCGCGGTAGGCCTTTGATCCCTCGTGCGCATAAATCAGAAGCCCCGGATCGAGTCCCCGAACGATCCGGTACACAGAGGTATAGCTCGGGATAGGCCAGCCGTTAGCGCGGGCAACCGATTGTGCCTGCCGGCAGACCCACGAAATCCGTGGCGCTGGACGCTGAAGAGCAAGCCCTTCGATCAGGTGTTGGAGTTCTTCCGGCAGCCGCCGCTGGCCGGCGTCATTTCGATGGCGCCGACATAGCCCTACAAGGCCCTTAGCGCGGTACCTCTCAATCCAACGGTGCACCGTCCACCGGCTAACGCCCGCCTCGGTCGCTACGCGGGTGAGGGACACGCCCCCATCAAGGCAGGGCCGGATCAAACGGAAGATCCGGAGCGCTTCGTCACGCTCGTTTTCACTGAGGCTGCTGAGCAAGGCCTGTGCGATCTCCATGCTCAGAACGCCTCGATATAGCCCGCTGCCACAGCGTCGGGCGGGTTTGTATAGCGCTGGATATACCGCTGGGAACGGTGCCCGAGCCGGCGTTCCAGTTCGTACGCGTCCGCACCCGTGACACGCGCCAGTTGAAAAGCAAATGTGTGCCGCAGGTCGTGTGGCCGCAGGGGTGAAATGGACCGCGTCGGATCGCGCACATCCGCATCGTGCCAGCGCCCAATCTGCTCGAGAATGAGGTTAACTGCGCGCGTTGACAGTCGTCCATCCGCGGCCCGCGCGGGGATGCCCTTGGCGCTCAGAAATAGGGCTGACGAGTCGTCCGCATCCCCGGGGCGTTCGCGTTCCAGGTAGTCGGCGAGAGCCCCGCGGGCATCCGCCGACAGAAATACCGACCGCTCCGTCTTGCCCTTTCCCCGGACACGGGCGATACGCGCCCGCCGTGCCACCCGCAGTTCTTCGGGAGTGCCTGGCAGCAGCTGATCGAGGTCGAGCCTGATCAGCTCCTCCCGCCGAAGGCCCGTTGAGAGGAGCACGAACACTATGGCCCGGTCGCGCCATGGGCGGCCTCGGGCGCGGGGTCGGGGTTCGGGGGTGCGGCTATGCCGTCGTCCCTTCAATTGATGGAAGCGTGGCAGACGATCGCAGAGGTTTTTGAGGGAACGCACCTGCTCATCGGTGAGCGCTCGGGGCTCCAGGGGCGGCAGCCCTAACGAGCCGATCCCTTTGGCCGGATCGCCGGCGGGAAAGAGACCGGGAGCCTGCGCGTGCACCCAGGTCGTAAACGCGGACAGCGAGGCCATGTGGCCATTGACCGTGGCCGGGGCCAGACCTCTTCGAACGAGCGCTTCCTGCCAATCGCGAACATCCCGCGGCAGGCAGGCCGAAATCCTGTCGTGGCCGTACGTCTCAACGAAGTGGACCCGGTAGCGGTCGAGGTGCAAGGCGATCTGCGCGGTCACAGCATCTGATCGGACCCCGCGGACGATCAACTCTAGGTAGCGGTCTATCCACGCCTCGAGGCTGTCCGGGACAACCTCCAGAGAGGGGATATTCTTTTGTGAATTGCTTTTGTTGCGATACGCCCGTCTTGAAGGCGTGCTTTTTGGGGGCATTTACACCACTTCACTTCCCAGAAGGGCCATTCTGTGCAGTGAGATGGTTCTCCGCCCCGGCTCATTTTACCTTTGCCCAAATTCCTTCATGTCCCTTCATGCGAAATTCCACCATCGGCCGGTCGGCTTCGCCTTCTCATTGGTTGCGTTCCACGTGTGACCTGATTAACATATACGCATATGCGCATCTATGCCGGGCTTCGGGGGGTGCTGTGATGGTCGCGCGGGACGAAGGTGCTTGCGAGGCGCGCGTGGTCCATGGAACCAAGCTTGCGGCGCTTCAGCCCATGCTCGCCGACGAAGAGCGCGCCCAGGTGGAGGCGGACCGGTTCCGAGCCCTGGGAGACCCGACACGTCTGCGGATCCTATCCGCCTTGTCGTTGGCGGAACTCTGCGTCTGTGACCTGAGTGCGCTGCTCGGTATCAGCCAAACAGCCACGTCCCAGCATCTGAAGATCCTGCGCACCTTCGGTATGGTGCGTTATCGCAAGGAGGGACGCATGGCATTTTACCGCCTTGCGGATCCGTCCCTGGGACCATGGCTGGCCCGGTTGCGCGCAGAGGTCCACCAAGGAGGCACGGCCGATGAGCGGCAGAGCGTCTGACGCTGGCGCCCTGCGCAGTGGTATCGCCATCGAGTGGTGGTCCATCGGCTGGATGGGCGTGGAGGCAGCCGTGAGTTTGGTCGCGGGGGTCACCGCGGGCAGTGTCGCCCTGATTGCCTTCGGCGCCGACAGCGTGATTGAACTCATCTCTGCCGGTGTGCTGCTACGCCGCCTCCGGGCGGAGCAGGCCGGGCAACGCGCCAGCAGCGTCGAAGTCACCGAGAGGGGGGCCTCGGCGATCGTGGGTATCCTGCTCTTCCTTCTGGCCCTTTGGGTGGTGGGCAGCGCACTGCGCGACTTCGTAGTGCATGCCCGCCCCGAGAGCAGCATCGTTGGCTTGGTCCTCGCCGCCGCGTCCACGGTCATTATGCCGTGGATCGTGACCGCCAAACGCAAGGTCGCGGCTCGCATTGGCAGTGCAGCCCTGAGGGCGGACGCCGCCTGCGGTGTCGTCTGTGCCTACATGGCCGGTACTCTGTTGATCGGCCTGGCGCTTCGCGCCTTGTTCGGTTGGTGGTGGGCGGATCCGTTGGCGGCTCTGGGCATCGGCTACTTTATCGTTCGCGAAGGTTGGGAAGCCATCGAAGCGGCGCGGGGCCACGCCGAAAGTTGCGGCTGCGACTGAGGTCCAGTCTGGAGGGATCGACTTGTCTGGAGAACGTGGTGACGACCACGACCATCACGAACATGGACCCAAAGGCCACCACCATCATGGTGGTGGTGGGATCGGGCAATTTCTCGGAACCGCGTTTTGGGTGGCCGTGGCGATCCTGTTGGCCGAAGTGGCCGGAGGGCTGTTATCGCACAGCCTCGCCCTGCTCAGCGATGCAGGGCATATGCTAAGCGACGTCCTTTCCCTGGGGCTGGACTGGTATGCCACCAGCTTGGCCAGTCGGCCACCGACGCCACAACGGACCTACGGGTATTACCGCGCCGGCATTCTGGCCGCACTGTTCAATGCCGGGACGCTGATTGTGGTCGCTGGGGGGATCCTGGCCGAATCCGTTTCGCGGTTCCTACATCCCATATCTGTGACTCCGTGGATCATGTGTGTGGTGGCTGCGATCGGCCTAGCTGGCAACCTGTTCATCGGGCTGCGGCTCGGCCGCGATCATGACCACGGTTCCAAGGGCAACCTCAACGTGCGGAGTGCATGGCTGCACGTCATGGGGGATGCGGCCGCATCTGCCGGCGTGCTCGTAGCCGGCGTGCTGATCGTATTCACTGGGCGCTTGTGGTGGGATCCGCTGGTCAGTGTCGGGATTTCGCTCCTCATCGCACGGGGCGCTTGGGGGAT
The DNA here is from genome assembly GCA_027335515.1 of Clostridia bacterium. The sequence continues at coordinate 1,918 of DAHWHT010000321.1, read as the reverse complement.
CGTCGCGCAGACGATGAATGTGCTGATGGAGGGCGCGCCCCCAGGGATTGATCCGGCCGCAGTGGCCGCCGCCATGGAGTCCGACGAGGCAGTTCTGTCGGCCCACCACGTACATGTATGGACCCTGGACGGCGTGCACTCGGCGCTCAGTGGCCACCTGGTGTTACGAGATGTCCCGCTCTCCCGGACAGAGGAAGTCATCTGCCGCGTTGGGTCAAACCTGCGTCGGCGGTTTGGTATCGACCACACGACGCTTCAACTGGAGACCGGTCCGTGCCCACATCTCAATTGCGTCCAGGATACGGAGCCCCATGTCATGGCGGCAGGCCATCGGTAACGGAGAAACGGGAACACGATGGCCGCGAGCATCGCACCCGCAGACAGGAGAAGGTCCTGCGTCTGTTTGCCGTCGTCCGCTGCCGTCCTTCGATCCGGGTCAGAGCACACCCGTGATCCCGAAGGCGAGCGCGAGAAGCCCCAGGGTGATCGCGCTCGCACGGACGAGTTGGCGACCCGGGACCCCGAGGGGATGGTCCGCGTGAGCCCCTTTATGCACAGCCGAGCGGGGCGCCGCGATACCCGTGGGGCCCGTGGCGATGTTCCACCGCCGCAGCATCACTGTCGTGTTCGCACTCAACCCGCAGGGCGTACCCTGCAGCCCATAAGCCTCCGGCGGTTGGAGGCGCATCGCCCTCGGGTCGCACCGTCATCATCCCGTGTTTGAGACCCTGCCCCACAAGCCACCAGTTGATGGGGTAGGTGACCGTGCAACCGGCCAACAACGCCATGGACATCACAAACCAAAAGCGTGGTGAATCGGGCGTATCCACCCCAGGTACCCGCGCCATGGCCGGCACCATGACAGCCACCATGCCCGCCATGACCCCGTTCATGGACAGAAACTCTCCGGCAGGACTGTGCTGGCCAGGGCCCGGCCATAGGATCCGCCAACCATGCCCCGCAAGAAGAGCGCCTGAAAAACAGTCCAGCCAAAGAGGAAGCCGGTCAGGTACTCCACCGCCAGTTCGGCGCGCAGAGGTAAGCCGACGCTGCGCTCACCACGGCTGCCGCCAGGATCCCCAGGCCGTCTCCGGCAACGCAGTGCGGGGTGGACCCGAGGACCTGCCGCCACTTCGCGGCCACGTACCGCTCGTGGGTCCCCGGCAGCGGCTCGCGGCAGCCGAGGACGTAGAGGAACGCGCCGACCGGGCCGGTGAGGGCGGTGACGATCACAAAGCCCGACTTCATCACCGGAGCCTCCGGGGTGCGGCGGATGTCGACTCCGACGACAAGCACCGACAGCGCTGTGAGCAGGAACCAGAGGAGGACGACCCATGATCTCCCTTTGGAAGCCCAGTTTTCCGATCGCCTTGCCGTTTATAACCGTGGGAAATATTCTATGCTGTGTCGTATAGGAACAGCGCATGCCGGAGGAGGGGGACCATAGAGAAGAGCTGGCTGTCAGCGGTGCGGCTGGATGCCCGAGGCATGCATCGCCTGCTCGGGGTGCTGGAGGCAGATATTATGGAGGCCCTATGGGCGGGCGGCGAGCATACCGCGCCAGAGGTGTGCGCCGCGCTCGGGCAGCGGGTGATGCTGAACACGGTGATGACGGTGCTGGTGCGGCTGACGGACAAAGGCCTAGTGGTCCGGACCGGCACTCGGCGCAATTACCGATTCCGGCCGGCCGTGAGTCGGGCTACGTTCGTCGCCGCGGTCACCCGTCAGTTGGCCCAAGGGATGGTGGAGGATTTCGGTGACCTCGCCGCCGTCGCGTTCACGGAAGTAGTACATACCTCGCCTCCCATCGCGTGTGACGGATCCTGCCCAATCGGTGGTGAACGTGAAGATGATGGCCGGTAACCGATTCGGGCGCGCTGACCGCTGGTTTTGGGCAACCGTGGCCGCCGCCGCCGTG
>DAHWHT010000273.1 GCA_027335515.1 Clostridia bacterium | reverse complement strand
CCGGGCAGACCTCGGGGGAAGCGGGAAGCCGGCACGGAGGCAATGCGCCTCGGGTCAGACCGGCGGTTCTACCCGGAAACGGGTGGATGCAAGATTTGACTACGGATCTTGCAACGGTAGGGGGCTGGCGCGTTGCAGGGGCGACGAGGCGGGCGACGAGCCATTGTGCTGGTCCGCGGCCGCCCCTCCGTCCTGGCGGCCGTTTCGCAACGGGCGAGGGCGACAGGGGCAGAGGGCTTGAGGCGGAGGGGGCAGCGTATGGAGCAGCAACCGTCGCAAAGCGACGGCCTCCGCAAGTCCATTCAGCCATACAGCGTACGGTCGGTTCGCAGTTGGCCGACTACCGGATATGCGAGATCCACGTTGAAAACGACGACGGAACGCGCGCGTGTGTCCGCGGCTGGAGCGAACGAACCCGCGACTCGCTGGCGGTGGGGCCCGAAGGGGAAGAACGCGACCCGTGCTCGCCTGAAGGCCGTCGCGCGGGTCGGGCACTCGCCGGCCTGCGCTTCAACCCACCGCGAGTCGGCCCAGACGCGCCAGCGATGCGGCCACCAGGCGTGGTGGCAGGCCGCCGAAGTCGGCCAGTGCCAGGAGGCGGTCCACACCCAGCGCGGCCAGGGCCCGCAGACGCGGGGCCAGGGCGTCCGCGTCGCCGAATAGGATGAAGTCCTCGGCCGGGGGGGCGCCCAGGTAACGGGCACCGGGGACGACGCGGGTGCGCAGGTATCGTTCCAGGGCCGAGCGCGCCAAGTCCAGGGCGGGATCGTCCGCGGCCTCGGCGCAAAAGACGTGCAGTGCGGCGGTCACCCCGCCCTTGCCGCCGGGTGGCAGGGCGTCTCGGTAGACGGAGACGGCGGTTTGCAGGCCCGCCGCGTCCTCCAGCGCGACATAAGGGATGGTGAGCAGCCCAAGGCCCATGCGCCCGACGTGCGGCACCACAGCTGGACGCGTGACGGCGACGTGCAGGGGTGGGCCGCCCGCCTGCAACGGTTGCACGTTGAGCGCAGGCGCCGCGACGTGGAAGTGGGCGCCCTCGAAGTCCACGGCGCCACCGCTCCAGGCCAGACGCAGCACGGCCAGCGCCTCGTCAAAGCGCCCCCGCCGTTCGGAGACCGACTGTCCGAAGCCCTCAAACTCGTAGGGCAGGTAGCCGCTGGCCACGCCGCATTCCAGGCGCCCGTGACTCAACTGATCGACCAGCGCCAGGCTTTCCGCCAGCCGCAGCGGCGCATGCAGCGGCAACACCGCGGCGGCCGTACCGATGCGGATGCGTCGGGTGCGCGCGGCCACGGCGGCAAGCAGTACCGTCGGGTCCGGCCCGATGCCGTAGTCCGAAAAGTGGTGCTCGGCGACCCAGAACGACTCCAGGCCGGACCGTTCGACCTCTTCGGCCTGCTGCAGCACCTGCGCATACCGCTGGTGGCGCGGCGGCCCGAGGTCCGCGTGGTAATCCAGGGGGCAAAAGACCCCGATTCGCACGACCGCGTTCCTTCCCCGGCATCTGCCGCGGTCGATCGTAGCACGCGGGTTTCGACACGACAACGGCGCCGTCGGCGCGGGCATGGAACGGCGGCGCTCGCGTTCACGGGTCGCGTCAGGCTCCGGACGGACGGGCGGTGGCTCCGGTCTCCAGCAGTTGGCCGAGGGTGACCGGCCGCAGGTGGCGCGCGCGCAGCCCGGCCAGAACCAATCGGAGGGCGGCGACGCTGTTCCGGCGGTTGCCGCCCGCATCGTGGAACAGAATGATCGAACCCGGCTGCACGCAGCGCAGCACGCGCTGTGCCATCACCTTTGCGGGGGGCTCTTGGTAGTCGGAGCTGTCGCAACCGGCGGCGACGATGCGGTAGCCCATGGCGTGCACGGCCGCGCGGGAGGTCGCGTCCGAAAGGAAGTATGGGAAGCGGAAGAGGTTGCAGTGGGGCAGGCCGATGCGTCCGAGGATGCTGGCGGTGCGCGTGACGTTGCCGCGGACGAATGCGGCGCTGCGACCCCGCAGGCGCTCATGGCCATAGCCGTGGTTGCAGACCTGGGAACCCTCCGCCACGGCCTGGCGCGCCAGGGAGGGAAAGCGCTTCACCTGGCTCCCCAAGACGAAGAAGGTGCCGACCGCGCGGAAGGACTTGAGCACCGCCAACACCGCCGGGGTGTATGTGGGGTCGGGGCCGTCGTCAAAGGTGAGGGCCACCTCCGGCGCCGCGGTACGCACCGCCGTGATCACCCGGCCTGCCGGCAGCCTGGCGATGGACGGACCCGGGCGGCTGGCGGCGCGGGTGCCGTTCAGCCCGATCGCGCCACCGGTGGCCAGGAGGGCCGCGGCGACCCCCGCGCCCAGCACGGCGGAGCGTCGGCGGATCAGCCAGTACACGGCGATCCCCCCCTCCTAGTCGTATGACCGCCCGGACGCCGCATGCCTGAGCGCACGGCCGCCGCCCACATGGCGTTCGCGGCGCCGCCGTTGTCGAACCCCGGGCATCCGCGCCCCGCGCCACGCAGGAAGAAGACCGTGGCCTTTCCGCCCATACCCGACCCCACACCCCCATAGCCCAAACGTCGAACGCCGCGGGGTTGATCCCGTGGCGGTGTGCGGCGTGCCGTCCCACGGCCCGGTGGTGGTGAACGGGGGACCGGCGCAAGCCCGGTTCCCCTGCCGACGGGGGCAGGCGGATGCCGGCCGGCGCGGGGATTCCGGCGGGGCGTGGGTGGGCCAAGGGCGGCCGGCTTCCGCCTGCGGGCGACCTTCGGCGGTGGCTTGTTCCGCGGGGCGTTGCCGCGTGTGCGCCAGACCGTCTCCGGCCCCCGGCGGGACGCGTGCGGGTGTCGTCGGCGTCGTTGCCGAAGGTAACGTTTGGGCGGGTTGGCGTGTCTTAGTTGGGAGTCGGGGGGAAGGGATTGGACGAAGGGGAGCGGACCGAACGGGTCTTGCGGGCCCGCGCTGGGGACGCGGAGGCCTTCGCCGCGTTGGCGGAGGCTGAGTCGCCCGGGCTGTTCCGTGCCGCCTGGGCGGTCCTTGGAGACCCCCATGAGGCCGAGGACGCGGTGCAGGAAGCGTTGGTGCGCGCCTTTGACCACATCGGGCAGCTGCTCGCCACCGCACGGTTCGGGCCGTGGCTGCACCGGATCGTGGTCAACCAGGCCAAGAACCGACTGCGGACCCAGATCCTCCGGCACGCGCGGGAATGGTTGGCGGGGGACGGGGCCGCCATCGAGCGGCTGATCGGAGGATTGGGGGGAGGCGTGGGGTCGGATCCCGGCGCGCTTGTGGAGACCGCATGGTCGGAGCGCGAGTTGGTGGCCCGTGTGGCGCGGCTGCCGCATCGCCAGCGGCAGGTGCTCTTGGCGTTTGCCGGAGGGGAAGCGCCAAGGGTGATCGCCGGTCGGCTGGGCCTGTCGGCGGGTGCGGTGCGGGTCGCGCTGCACCGCGCGCGGGCGGCGATGGTCGGGTCGTTGCCGGGGATGCCGACCGGAGACCGGGTGTCCATGAATCGGCCCAAGAGGGGGCGGGCCTTCGTGGATCGGGCCGAGCTGGGGCGGCGGGTGCGGTCGCTGGGCCTTGAACTTCGCGACGGAGCCGAGGCGGTGGAGAGCGGGGAGGAGGTCGCGCTACCGGCGGGGCAGGTCGTGGTGGAGCACCTGGTGCACGATGACGGGATGCTGCTGGTGCTGTGGAGGTCCGTGCGGCCGGAGGGCGCCCGCCGGATCCTGCTGGGCGGCGCCCTGCGCTCGGACGTGGCCGCCGACGGCCAGGCGCTTTCCCTTATGCCCCACCCCGGCGCGGAGCGACGTTCGTTGGTGCTCCACTTTTCCCAGTGGTCCGGCCCCGGTCCCGGAAGCTGGCGCTTGGACGGCCAGGGGGTGGCGGTCCCCCTGCCCGCGTGGGACGGCGGCTGCGCCCTGCCGCCTGCCCACGTCGAGGGCGGAGCGATCGGTTTGGCCGGATACGGCTACGGTGGCCTGGGGGGCCGGCTGGAAACCGCCATCCACTTCGATCGCGACTCCGGCCGGGGGCTCACGTTCGGTTGGCTGCCGGTGGAGTTCTGGCCGCCCGCCGGAGGTGGCGCCGCGGTACCCCTCCCCGATCCCCTCGCCCGGCCGGTTGAACCGGGGCCGGTGGCGCTGCGGGCGACCCGCAACACGCCGTATGACGGGTTTCCCATCGCCTTTCGCCACTCCGGAGAGGCGCGTGTCGCCCAGCCGATCGGTTGGAGTTGGCACCCCGGCGACCAGCGACAGAACGTGCGGTTTGCCTTCCTGGGCCCCTTGGGCGGCGGACCGGACGGCCTGCAGATTCCCCGCGTGACCCTGTGGGAGCGTATCCAGCCGGTGCTGGTCTCGTTCGGCGAGGCCGAGGCAGGCAGGGCCTTTGACATCCCGCTTGGCGTGCACGGCGCCGTCTTGGAACTGCGCGTGGGCCAGCCGCAGGTACGGCGAACGCCCTGGGGGAGCGTCCGGCGGCTGCCCTGGCGCCACCGCTTGCGCAGTGCGCTGCCTGCCCCGCTGGAAGTGGCGTGCATGGAGCGCCGCATGCCGTTGGCCGATGCGCGCGGGCCCCAGTGGACCGCGCTGGCCGGCGGCCACGCGGCGCTGCCCGATCTGGACGGTTGGGCGCATCAGACCGCAGATGCTGCGCCAGACGGCGGAGCAGGCGTTGTCCTTGCCTGTGTCGGGCTGGGGAGGCCCACCGGGCCCCTGCACCTGCCGGTGCCGTCGCGTCCAGGCGAACCGGCGCCGACGGGTGTGGCGGCGCGCCTCGCGCGCGAGGCGCTGGATGGGGCCGCGCTCCCTCTGGCGGCCGATGCCCTGCGGGCCCTTGACGGTGCCGAGGTGCATGCGCGGCGGCGTTCGGGCGAGCCGACGTACGTTGGGACCCTGGACCTGCTGGCGGCGATCCTGGAAGACCGTGGCGCAGGCGCCGGCGGGATGCTCCAGGCCATGGGCGTCGCGGTCGGCACTTTGCTGTGGGCCTTGCTGCGTAAGGAGAACCGGGGGAGTGGGCCACCTCCGCGGGAGGTGCGGCTGGGGTCGGATACCCAACGGGCGATGGTCCTGGCGGGCGAGGAGGCGCGGGCGGCCGGCGCCGCCGCCGTCGGCGCCGACCACCTGCTGCTCGGGTTGCTGCGCGAAGGCCAGAGCGCCGCGGCGCAGGGGATGGAGGACGCGGGTATCGACCTCGGGCGGGTCCGGCGGGCCGTTGGCGACCCCCGCGGCCGCGGCGGCGCCTCCTGATCCTCGGCGTGGCGCCCGGGCCCGCGCGTCTCGGTGCGCGGGGCTCGGCCGCAGGGGCGGATGCGCCGCAAGGCGTCTGGCACCGCAGAGTGACCTGGTGATCATTCCAGAATCGAGGCTGCGGGATGCCAACCTGGCCCAGGGGGAGGGCTCGACGGAAGAGAACTGGTGTTCTATCCTGATGCCGTGGCCGCAGCGAGGACGCCAGATCAGTCGATCAGGACGACTCCGGCTGTGAGGGCCGCGGTGCGTAGTTTGCCGTCCGCGCCGCCAATTCCAAATAGGCGGCGTCGTAAGCGGAGATCGAGTGCCGCTTGGCCAGCGCCATCATGCCGTTCCAGGTGCGAAGCGGATCCAGCGGCTCTACCTCGATCGGCAGACTGCTCAGGAGATCGAGAAACCGAGCGCTTTGAGCGTCAGTCACCCGCCCTCGGCGTTTCCCCACCAGCAGCACGACCTCCAGCACCCAGATGGCGGGAACGTGAGCCTTGTCGCGCAGGAGCAGGTCGAGCGATGATCGGCGTGGGGATCCACCTCATCCGCGAAGCACCAGGACAGCGTCAGGGATGCGTCCACGACAAACCGCATCAGCGGCGCCCTTCCTCGATCATGTCCTTCAGCGACAGCCCGCCCAGAGTGATGCCGCGCCGAAATCGTCGCAAGGCCTCGATGGTCTGTCCAGGGTCTGGCCGCTCCGCGCCGACCACGGGTACGAGCATCGCCACCGCTGCGCCATGACGTGTGATGGTGATGCGCTCGCCCTTGAGTACTTTGTCCAGAAGTTCGGCGAGGTGCGTTTTCGCCTCATACGCGCCAACGGTCCGCACGGCGCCGCCTCCGGTTGCGACTGGTCTTGGTCTAGTCTGTTCGATGCCGTGCGACGAGGCAAGTGACGGCTCGTCGGTAGTACGGTGCAGGACGCGCTGAACCGTACTACCAGTCCGCCGTCAGCCCCAGGGCCGCTCGCCGGCTACGTGCTGCGCGACCCTATCATCGGGGGCCAGGGCTCGCAGGCCGACGCCGGGAAGCGCCGCACACAGCCCGCAGTCGCCGGTGACGAAGCGGCGGAGGCCGGCCGCAACCGCGGGGGCGACCACCGGATGGCCGTCCGCGGGGGGACGCGGCCGACCACTCGCCTCGTCGCGCCCGCAACTCCGTTCGACCATCTCGGACACGCACCGCCCGGCGCCGAAAAAGTGCCCGAAAGTGTCCCCACACGCATCAGAACCGGCCTCTATTGGGACCGAACGCCGTGGTACCCGACCGAAAAGGCGGAAGCCCCCGGAGCCGCAAGGCTCCAGGGGCTTCGGTTCGCGCGGTCGGTTCGGCTGTCTGAAAATCATTGGTGGAGATGAGGGGATTCGAACCCCTGACCTCTGCGATGCGAACGCAGCGCTCTCCCAGCTGAGCTACATCCCCGATCCGCCCTCGGATTGTACGCGGTGGGTCGACGGCCGTCAACGAGGCGCGGATGCGGGCCCGGGTGCCGCCGCGCCGGTGCCATCCGCCCTGCCCGTTCCAACCCAGACCCGGGTGGGCCCCGCTGCCGCCGTTCGGTGATGCGGCAAGCCCATATTGCCCCTGGCGGGCGCGATTTCTCTGCCGCGTGCCCTCCAAGTGGCAGGAATGGGGTGGTCGGTGGTGTATGGTGGGTCAAAGTGGGTCTCAGTGGCGAGTCGGTGGGGCGGGATGGAGCCGCTGGGGGGGTGGGCGGGTGGCCGGGTTGATGGGCGAGTTTCGGCACGCCATCGACGAAAAGGGCCGCCTGACGCTTCCCGCCCGCATCCGCGACGGCCTCGGCGCGACCTTCGTTGCCACCAAGGGGCTCGACAACTGTCTGTTCCTTTTTCCGCAGGCGGAGTGGGAAGGCTTTGAGGCCCGGGCGCGCGCGCTGCCGGTCACCAACGGCGATGCGCGCGCCTACGTGCGGCTGCTCTTTTCGGGGGCGAGCGAGTGCCGCGTGGACTCCCAGGGGCGGGTGCTGCTGCCCGCGGCGCTGCGGGAGTATGCGGCGCTCGACCGTGAGGGGCTCGTCCTGGGGGTGCTGAACCGCGCGGAGGTGTGGGCGCCAGAGGCTTGGGGACGCTATCGGGCGAGCACGGAGTCTGCCAGCGCTGAGATCGCCGAGCGCATGGGGGCCCTCGGGCTATGACGGCCGCGGGGGTGGCGCAGGTCCGGGGGGTGGCGCGGTTGCGCGAGCGGGGCGCATCCGGTGGGTCCGACCGGCGCGACGCGGCGGAGGAACGGGCAGCGGGTTCCGGCGGGGTGCCGCCGGCGGCCCGTTTTGAGCACCAGCCGGTGATGATCCAGGAAGTCCTGCAGTACCTCGCCGTGGCGCCGGGTGCGACGGTGGTGGACGCCACCGTCGGCGGCGGCGGGCACGCCGAGGCGCTCTTGACCGCCCTGGGGCCGGAGGCCGGCTGGCTGATCGGTGTTGACCAGGACCCCGCAGCCTGCCGTGCCGCATCGGACCGCCTGGCGCCGGAAGCGGCCCGCCGCGGGGTCCGCATGGACATCGTGCGCGCGAACTTCGGCGAGCTGGACGAGGTGCTGGACGATCTCGGTCTGGATGCGGTGGACGGCGTGCTCTTCGACCTGGGGGTGTCCAGTCCCCAATTGGACCAGGCGGACCGCGGTTTCAGCTACCGCGAGGACGCTCCGCTGGACATGCGGATGGATCCCTCGCAGAGCACGACGGCGTACCACCTGGTCAACGGTCTGGACGAGGCCGAACTCGCCACCCTCATCGCCCGCTTTGGTGAGGAGCGCTGGGCGCGGCGCATCGCCGCCTTCATCGTCCGCCACCGCCAGGAGCGGGGGCTGATCGCCACGACGGGCGAGTTGGTGGAGCTGGTCAAGGCGGCCGTGCCCGCCGGGGCGCGTCGCGGCGGGCCGCATCCGGCGCGGCGCACCTTCCAGGCACTGCGCATTGCGGTCAACAACGAGATTGGCGTGCTGCACGCCGGTCTGCATGCGGGGGTGCGGCGCCTGCGGCCGGGCGGGCGCATCGTGGCGGTGTCGTTCCACTCGTTGGAGGACCGCGCCGTCAAGTCGGTCCTGCGCACCTATCAGCGCGGTTGCGTCTGTCCGCCGGACTGGCCCGAGTGTCGCTGCGGGCGGTCACCGCTGGTGCGGTTGCTCATGCCGCGGCCTGTGGTGCCGGGCGCAGCGGAGTGCGCGGCCAATCCGCGGGCGCGCAGCGCCAAGTTGCGCGCGGCCGAGCGCCTGCCGGGGGATGTGCCGGCGCAGGCCAACCTGGACGCGGAGGCCGAACCGCCCTGGATGCCATCTCGGTTTCGCGGTGACTGGCCGTCGCCGGGCGGGACTCAGGCGCGTGGGGCGCCGTGGCCGTGGGTGCCCTCACTGGCGCAGTCGCTTTGGCTGGATGCGGACGCCCGGCGCCGTGCGCCGGTTCTGGGCGGTGAAAGGGGGGAGTAGGGATGGCGGCGATGCAGACCGGGGCCGAGCCGACCGCCTGGTGGGCCCAGGCTGCGGAGGCGGCTCCGGCCGTTGCCGAGGATCGAGTTCCCATTCGGCGGGTGCGGGCGGACGCTGCGGCGGAGCGCTATCTGCGCAAGGGATTGGTGGTTGTGGCGGCGTCGGGCGCCCTGCTGGCGGCCACGGCGTTGGCGGGCGTGGCCGTCACCCAGCAGGGGCTCCACCTGGACACCCTGCGCCAGCAGGTGACCCAGGCCCGGGGCCAAGACCGGCACCTGCAGGCGCAGTTGGCGGCCCTGCAAAGCCCTCAGCGCATCGAGCGCACCGCCGTCGACCGACTGGGCATGCAGCGTCCCGCCGCGTACGTGGCCATCGCGGCCGCGCATGTGCCGGCGGCTTCGCCACCCGCACCGGCCGCGACGCGCCAGGTGGTGCTGCCGGCACCGACCGGACCGGCTCCTGGCGGTGTCGTCGCCCTGAGCCGCCAACTGTGGGCGTGGCTGCGCCTGGCAGGGCGACGCGTGGGCGTCTGAGCCGCCTCCCCGGGCACCGGTCTGCAACCGTGCGCCCAAGGGGGATGCGGCGATGGGTGGAGCCGGAACGAGTCTGCGCCGACGGGTGGTCTGGATTCTGGTGCTCACGCTCGCCGGCTGCGGCGCGCTCGCCGCCCGTTTGGCATGGATCCAGGTGTGGCGGGGGCCGGCGCTGTTCCGGCGGGCCTCCGCGATCCGAACGCGCATGGTACCGGTGCAGGCGCGGCGCGGCACGATCATCGATCAGCAGGGCGAGATCCTGGCCGAGAGCGTGGGGGCGGATTCGGTGTATGCAACCCCCGCGCAGGTGGTGAACCGAGTGGCAACCTCCGTCGCGGTGGCGCGCGTGCTCGGACTGGATCCCGCACGGGTGGAGCGTCGCCTCTCGCAGCGGCTGGCGACCGTCTGGCTGGCGCGCAAGGTCGGCACCGCCCAGGCCGTCGCCGTGCGGCGGCTGGCGCTGCCCGGGATCCACATCGTGCAGGAATCGCGCCGGATCTATCCCATGGGGATGTTCGCCGCCCAGGTCCTGGGGTTTGTCGGTATCGACAACCAGGGGCAGTCCGGCGTGGAACTCAGCTACAACCGCGCCCTGAGCGGACGCCCGGGTGCCATCGTCACGGAGACCGATGCGCGCAACCATCCCATCCCGGGAGGTATCAACCGCTACGTGCCACCGGTTCCAGGCGATACCCTGCAACTGACCCTCTCCGTGCCGCTGCAGCGGATCGTGCAGCGCGAATTGGACGCCGCGGTGGTCGCGGCGCACGGGGTCTCGGGCTACGCCATGATGATGGATCCCAGCACCGGGGGAATTCTGGCCCTGGCGGCCTGGCCGACCTTCGATCCCAACCAGGCGCGCCAGGCGGATCCCAGCCTCTGGACCGACCCCCTGATCAGCTTTGCCTTTTCACCCGGCTCCGTCTTCAAGCCGATCACTGCGGCGGCGGCCCTGCAGGAGGGGGTGGTGACGCCGCAGACGCCCTTTATGGATAGCGGCAGCCTGCGGGTGCCCGGCGCCGTGATCCACAATTTCAACCGGCGCGGGCTTGGCTCGACCACCTTCGCGATCGGCTTTCAAAAGTCGGCCAACACCATCTTTGGCCGTGTGGGTATGATGCTGGGCGTGGAACGCTTCTACCGGTACCTGACGGACTTCGGTTTCACGGGTCGCAGTGGGGTTGACCTGCCCGGCGAGGCCCGCCGGCCCAACATCCTGGTGCCGCAGGCGCGGGCCACGCCTCTGGACTTGGTGGAAGAGTCCTTTGGCCAGACGCTCGCCGTGACGCCCCTGTCGGTGTTGACCGCCATCTCCGCGATTGCCAACGGCGGCAACCTCATGTGGCCCCACATCGGGATGGCGCTGCGGGCACCGAATGGCAAGGTGATCCAGAGGATCGACCCGCGGGTGGTGCGCCGGGTACTGAAACCGCGGATCGCGTCGCAGGTGCAGGAGTTAATGACCTCGGTGGTGGAGGAGGGCAGTGGCCGGCAGGCCAAGATCGCGTGCTACGCGGTGGCCGGCAAGACCGGGACCACCCAGAAGTATGCGGGGGGGCGGGTGGCCCAGGGCCGCTACATCGCGTCTTTTCTCGGCTTCGCCCCGGCGCACGGGGCGCGGATCGCGCTCTACGTGATGATCGACGAGCCCCAGGGCCTGTATTATGGCGGTCAGGTGGCTGCACCCGCCTTTCGGGCGATGATGGTGGATGCCCTGCGGGTCCTGCATGTTCCCCCGTCCTGCCCGCCGGGGGTGCGTCCGCTGGAGGCGGCCGCGACCAGGCCGCCGACCGTGGCGATGCCGGGCCTGGTGGGGCAGACCCCGGTGGCCGCGGAACAAGCGGCGGTCGCCGCGGGTCTATTCCTGCGGGTGGAGGGCCGCGGGGATCGCATCCTGCGCCAGGTTCCCCCGGCGGGGACGGCCGTCCAGCGTTGGTCCACCGTCCTTGCCTACACCACGGCCGCACTTGCCCTGCCCGAGGGGCACGTGACGGTGCCGGATCTGCGTGGGCTGGGATTGGGCGAGGTGGTCGCCGAACTGGGGCGCAGGGGCCTGCAGCTGGAGGCCAAGGGCAGCGGCGTCGTGGTGGGGCAGGATCCGCCCCCCGGTGGGCGGCTGCATCCAGGGGAGACGGTCCGGGTCGTGTTTGGGGCGGTGCGGGGAAGCAGGCCGGCAGCCTAGGTGGGGCGGGAAACGTCGGCCGGGAGGGGTTGTGCGGGTGCGTCTGGCCGATCTGGTGGCAGGGTTGCCGTTGCGTCTGCTGCGCGGTGACGACGCCGTGGGGGTGCGCGGTGTAGCCTACGATTCGCGTCGCGTGCGGCCGGGCGACGTCTTTTTGGCCTGGCGGGGCGCCCGCTACGACGGCCACCACTTTGTCTGCGACGCCCTGGATGCCGGCGCGGTGGCGGTCGTGGTCGAGCGGCCGGAGGCGGTGCCGGCGACCCTGCCGCCGGGCGCCGCCGCCTTGGGCACCGACGACGCCCGCGCCCTGGCCGGTCCCCTCAGCGCGCGCCTGCACGGCCACCCCACCTCCCGTTTGGTACTGGTGGGGGTGACCGGGACCAACGGCAAGACCACCACCACCTGGCTGCTGCGCGAGGTTCTGGCTCCCCTCGGGCCGGTCGGGGTGATCGGCACCGTTGCCGCCACGGTCGGGGGCCAGGCTCGACCCGCCCGCCTCACCACACCGGAGGCGCCGGACCTGCAGACCCTGTTTGCGGAAATGGCCGCGGCCGGCGACCGTGTCTGCGCCATGGAGGTGTCCTCCGTGGCCCTCGCCCGCCGGCGGGTGGAGGCGTGCGCGTTCGACATCGCCGTCTTCACCAATTTGACGCCCGACCACCTCGGCCCGGGGGAGCACCCGGATTTCGCCCACTACCGGGATAGCAAGCGCCGCCTGTTTGCCGCGGTGGGTCGGCCGGTGCCGGGGGCGCCCCGCAAGAGCGGTCCCACCGGGGTCGCCGTCAACGTCGACGACCCTGAGGGGGAAGCGATGGCCGCCCTGGCCGCA
>DAHWHT010000248.1 GCA_027335515.1 Clostridia bacterium | reverse complement strand
CCACCGCACCCCCCCGTGGCTGAGGCCGCGGGATTCTGGGATGCATCACGGTAGCCTCTGCCAGGCTCTCTCAGGCAGGGGCCCTGATACTACATCCCGGCTCTCGGCCTGAGCCCTCGGTTTCCTGCCCTGCAGCACCCGCATGGCTTCGCCGTCCGAGGATAGCATCCTGTCGCTTCCGCCCCGCTGTGTCCCCTCGCATGTCGGGTGCTGGCCTGCTCATACGCCGCATGCAGCCGGGGCCCCGGCGCGTGGGGTGGAGGTGCGGTGCCGCACCCGGCCAAGCCTTTGGGGCCCGGTCCGTATCGAGCAAGTGTTTCCCGTCTTTCGGCCTGACGGGCGGCCGGCGCGGGCGGGAGCGGGGCGGCCCGACCGGCGGAGGCCGAGGTGTGGCGGTCCAGGCGCGGGCAGGGGCCGACCGCAGGTTCGGTCGTCGCCGCCAGGGGGAAACCCGCCCCTGTGCAACGAAAGACCGCGCTTTCGCCGCAGCGCGCGGGCCGCGGTCCCGACGCGGCGATCGCCCTGCCCCCGCCCGCAGGATCCGGACGCCGCGGCACTCCGAGGGGAGCGGGTCGGTGCATGCTGAAGTTGTCAGGCTTCCTCCGCCCCTATCGGCTCGAGGTGGCGTTGGTCCTGGTGCTGACCTTCGCGCAAACCATGTCGTCGCTCTACCTTCCCAAGCTGATGTCGCACATCGTCGACGTTGGCATCCTTCAGGGCAACGTCCCCTACATCGTGCGCATCGGCGTCTGGATGTTCGCCGTCACGCTGCTGGGCGGCCTGGCCGCCGTGGCCGCCAGCTACGGTTCCGCCAAGGCCATGGCGGGTTTCGGTCAGGGGCTGCGCCTGCGGTTGTTCGGCCACGTCGAGCGCTTCACGCCGCACGAGTTCGAGCGCTGGGGCACCTCGTCGCTGATCGTGCGCACCACCAACGACGTCATGCAGGTGCAGCAGCTGGTCAGCATGCTGCTGCGCATGATGGTCATGGCGCCGCTGATGGCCCTGGGCGGCATCCTGCTGGCGGTGACCACGGATGCCCGCCTGTCCCTGGTGCTGGTGGTGCTGCTGCCGGTCATGGGGTTGGCCATCTACCTGGTGATGGGGCGCGGGCTGGGCCTCTTTCGCGTCCTGCAAGCCAAGGTCGACCGTCTGAACCTGGTGCTGCGTGAAAACCTTACCGGGGCGCGCGTCATCCGCTCGTTCGGCCGCACCGCGTATGAACTCGGGCGCTTCGATGTGGCCAATCGCGAACTGACGGACACCTCGGTGCAGGTCTTCCAATTGATGGCCACGATGATGCCCCTGGTCATGCTGATCATGAACCTTGCCACGCTGGTCGTCGTGTGGTTCGGCGGCGCGCAGATCAACAGCGGCACCCTGCAGATCGGCCGGCTGATGGCCTTCATTCAGTATGTCACCCAGATCATGTTCGCCGTGATGATGGTGTCCATGATGTTCTTCATGATCCCGCGCGGTCAGGCCTCGGCGCAACGCATCCTGGAGGTGCTGGCGCTGGAGCCGGAGATCGTGGATCCCGAGGCACCGCGCCAGGCGGGGGCGGTCCGCGGCGGCGCGGGCGCCGGTGGGGGGGAGGTCGAGTTCCGCGACGTCAGCTTCCGCTATCCCGGCGCCGAGGAGCCGGCTCTGAGCGGGGTGAGCTTCCGCAGCGGCCCGGGTGAGACCACGGCGATCATCGGCGGCACGGGTTCCGGCAAGTCGACGCTGCTCAACCTGATCCCGCGCTTTTTCGACGTGGACGTGGTCGAAGGCTGTGTGCTGGTCGACGGCGTCGACGTGCGCGACTTTGCGCAAAAGGAGTTGCGGGCGCGGATCGGCTATGTGCCCCAGCGGGCCGTGCTCTTTTCAGGCAGCGTCCTGGAAAACGTCCGCTACGGGGACGAGGGGGCATCGGAATCGGCCGTGCGCCACGCTCTGGATGTGGCGCAGGCGACCGAGTTCGTCGACGACCTCGAAGGTGGGCTGCTGGCCGAGGTCGCGCAGGGAGGCGCCAACCTCTCCGGCGGCCAGCGCCAACGCCTGGCGATCGCCCGCGCCGTGGTGCGGCGGGCCGGCGTCTACCTGTTCGATGACAGCTTTTCCGCCCTGGACTATCGGACCGACGCCCGGCTGCGGTCGGCCCTGCGGGGTGAACTGGGGACGGCAACCATCCTGGTCGTGGCCCAGCGGGTGAGCACGATTGTGGAGGCCGATCGCATCCTGGTGCTGGACGACGGTCGGTTGGTCGGGGTCGGCACGCACCAGGAGTTGCTGACCAACTGCCCCGTCTACCAGGAGATCGTGGCCTCGCAGGCGTCGTCGGGGGCGATCGCGTGAACACCGGACAGCGCGGATCGCGGTCGGACGGCGGTTTCCCGGGTGCGGGCCGCGGCGGCTTCGGCGGCGGCGGGCCGATGGGACTTGCGCTGCCGACCGAAAAGCCGCGGGAGTTCCGCCGCACCGCCCTGCGCCTCCTGGGCTATTTCCGCCCCCGCCTCGGCGCCCTGGGCGTGGTGCTGGCGGCGGCGGTGCTGGGCACGGTCTTCGGCGTCGTCAGTCCGAAAATCCTCGGCAACGTCACGACCCTGCTCTTTGACGGCTACGTGCGGCGGGTGCACGGCGTCCCGGGCGGGGGGGTGGACTTCGCCCGCGTGGGCCGGTTGCTTGCCCTGTTGGCGGCACTGTATGGGGCGAGTTCGGTCTTCACCTGGGTCCAGCAGACCGTCATGGCCACCGTGGCGCAGCGGACGGTCGCGGTCATCCGCCGCCAGGTGATGGAGAAGTTGGCGCGCCTGCCGATCCGCTTTTTTGATACCCACCCGCACGGCGAGGTGCTCAGCAGCTTCATCAACGACTTCGACAACATCGGCAGCACCCTGCAGCAGAGTCTCGCCCAGTCGGTCTCCGCCGTGGTGACCTTTGCGGGCGTCGTGGTGATGATGCTGACGATCAGCCCGCTGCTGACCGTCGTGATTGCGCTCACCCTGCCGCTGAGCTTTGTGGTGACCCGCGGCGTCGCGGCCCGGTCGCAGGCCCACTTCATCGCGCGCCAGGACCATCTGGGGGCACTCAACGGCCACGTGGAAGAGATGTATGCGGGGCACCTCATCGTGCGCGCCTTCGGACGGGAGGACCGCGCGATCGAAGCCTTCACCCGGATGAACGACCGCCTCACCGAATCCACCTGGAAGGCTCAGTTCATCACGGGAACCATCATGCCGCTGATGAACGTCATCGGGAACCTCGGCTTTGTCCTGGTCAGCGTGATCGGCGGCATCCTGGTTGCGCGGCGCGGGCTGCAGATCGGAGACATCCAGGCGTTCATCCAATACGCGCGCCAGTTCTCCCAGCCGATCACCCAGTTGGCCGCCATCTCTAACAACATCCAGTCGGCCCTCGCCTCGGCCGAGCGCGTCTTTGCCATCCTCGACGAGGCGGAGGAAACACCGGAATCCGAAGATGCCCTGGACCCGTTTGCGGCGGGTCGGGGGGACATGGCCGCGGTGCGGGGGGACGTGGCCTTCCAGGCGGTCGATTTCGCGTACGACGAGGCGCAGACCCTGATCACCGGCCTGGACATCGCGGTCCGTGCCGGCCAGACGGTGGCCGTCGTCGGCCCGACCGGCGCCGGCAAGACGACGCTGGTCAACCTGCTGATGCGGTTCTACGATGTGCGCGCGGGCTCCATCACCGTCGACGGGATCGATATCCGCCGGATGCGGCGGCGCGCGCTGAGGCGCTGCTTCGGCATGGTGCTGCAGGACACCTGGTTGTTCCACGGCACGATTCGCGAAAACATCGCCTACGGCCGCGAGGGGGCACCCGACCAGGCGGTGGTGGACGCGGCCCGCGCGACGCACGCCGACCACTTCATCCGCACCCTGCCCGGCGGCTATGAGACGCTGCTCAACGAGGACGCGTCGAACATCTCGCAGGGTCAGCGCCAGTTGTTGACCATCGCCCGCACCGTCCTCGCCGATCCGCCGTTGCTGATCCTCGACGAGGCCACGAGCAGCGTCGACACCCGCACGGAGGTGGCCATTCAGGCCGCCATGCGCAGCCTCATGCACGGCCGCACCAGCTTTGTCATCGCGCACCGGCTGTCGACCATCCGCGACGCCGACGTCATCTTGGTCATGCGGGGCGGGCGCGTGGTCGAACAGGGCACCCATCTGGAGCTCCTGGACGCCGGCGGCGTGTATGCCGATCTGTATCAGAGCCAGTTCACCGGGACGGCGGCCAGCGACCCCGCCGTGTAGCGAGAGGCTCTCGCTCCTGCGCCACACCCCCACCAGCGGCGATGGTGGTTGGTGGCTGTGGAACCGCTGCGCCCGCTGCGACTTGCCTGGTGTGAACCGAGTCGAGATCCTGGACCATATCCAGGCTGCAAGCCACATCTGGGACCCCGCGGCCATCCGCAGCGGCGGACCGGCGACCGACATCCACGCCTGGGCAGCAACCGTGAGCACCGCGCGGGTGGAGCAGGGTCCGGCGCGGCCCGCCCGCAGTCCCCACAGGCACGCGGGGCCCTGCGCCAGGCCCAGGCCTATCGCGCGGAACACGCCGTCGCCGGACGGCTGGCCGGTCCGACGCGCCACGCCGAAGGGGGTCGCCGAGTCCGCCGGGCGCAGCGACGAGCCTACGCCCGCCGCCGCGAGGGCATGAAGACCAGGGCCAGGACCGCCGCCGCAGCCGCGATGCCGGCGGAGGCACGCAGCGCGCCGTCCACTCCGGCCACAAAGGCGGTCCGGACCGAGGCGGCCAGCGCCGCCGAGCCCGTGTGGCGCGCCACGGCGAGGCCGCCGAAGACGCTGGCCCTGGTGGCCGCAGCGGCGGCCGGCGGCAGCCCGGACAGCGCCAGATGGCTTTGGTAGCCGGCGCGAAGGATGCTGCCGAGCGCGGACGCCGCAAAGGCGGGGCCGAGCTTGACCACTGCCTGGAGGAGGCCCGAGGCGACGCCGCTGCGCTCGGCAGGCATTTCGACCAGGGCGGCGGAGGCAGCGGTGGCGAAGGCCAGTCCGCAGCCGGCGCCGACGACGAAGGTCCACGCCGCGACGAAGGCGTCGCCGCTTTTCGCGGTCATCGTCGCGCCAAGGGCCGAGCCGACGATCAGCACCGCATAGCCGGCGGCGATGGTGAACTTCGCGCCGAGGCGGGCGGCGAGGCGGTCGGCCGGGATGGCGCCGGCCATCATGCCGGCGATGGCGGGCAGCAGGCGGTAGCCGGCGCCTTGGGGGTCTATGCCCCGGACGGCCTGAAGGAATTGGGGCAGGACGAAGAACGCGCCGAAGAGGCCGACCAGGCCCAGGGCCGTCAGGATCATGCCCCAGGTGAAGGACCGCGACTCGAACAGGCGCAGGTCGACCAGGGGCTGGCCGGCCGGTCGGCGCGCGATGCGGCGCTCCAGGGCGACGAAGGCGACGAGGAGCAGCGCGCCCCCGAAGACGGGAAGGAGCGCGTCCGCGCCGCTCCAACCGCGCTTGCCGGCCTCGATGACCCCGTACATGAGCGCGACCAGGCCGGCGCCGGACAGCAGCAGGCCCGCGCCGTCGATGGCGGGGGCGCGGGGCGCGCGCGACTCGGGGACCAGGGCCCCCACCGCAGCGAGCGCGAGGAGCGCGACGGGTATGTTCATCAGGAAGATCCACCCCCACCAGGCGTGGGTGAGGATCCAGCCGCCCAGGACGGGGCCGAGGGGCAGGCCCAGGAAGTTCGCCGCGCCCCAGATGCCGACCGCACGGGGACGCTCCGCCTCGCCAAAGAGCACGGCGATGATGGCCAGCGCCAGGACGGTCAGGGCGGCGCCGGCGAAGCCGAGAACGACCCGGGCGGCAATGAAGGCCGCAGGGTTGGGGGCGTAGGCGCAGGCGAGGGAGCCTGCGGCGAAGAGCGCAAGGGCGGCGGCCATCACGGCGCGGCGTCCGTAGCGGTCGCCCACGAGGCCCATGGGCAGCATCCCCGCCACCAGCGCCAGGGTGTAGGCGGTGATGAACCACTGCATTTGGGCTTCCGAGGCGTGGAGCGCGCCGGACAGTGTGGGCAGGGCGAGGGTGAGGACCGTCACGTCCAAGGTGACCGCGAGGATGGCCAGGATGATGGCGATGAGGGCCCACCACCGCCGCGCGGCAGGCGGGGTGCGGCCAGCAGGCTTGGTGGTGGGGGGCTGGGCGTGGGCCTGAGCCTGAGCGCGAACGTCGGTGGGGCCCTGGGTGACGGATCCGTCGGGGTGCCCCCGGGTGCGCGCGTCCATGGGACTCGCCCCCTTTCGGGCGTGATGTCAACGGGTGTTGATATCACCCTGGGTTGATCGTACGTGCGGCCAGCGCCGGTGTCAACGGGCGTTGAAATCATGGGGCGGCGATGTGCTACGCTGGCGCCATGGATACGGCGAAGGGCGCGGGCGGAGCGCGGCGGAGGGGCCGGCCGGCGGGGGAATCGGGCAACCGGGAGGCCATCCTGGCCGCGGCGCGGCGCGAGTTTTTCACTCGCGGCTACGGCGGCGCCACCATCCGGGGCATCGCCGCGGGCGCGGGCGTCGACCCGGCATTGGTCCATCATTACTTCGGCAGCAAGGACCGGCTGCTGCTGGAGACGCTTGAACAGGGGGACCTCCAGGAACGCGCGGAGGGTATGATGGCGGGCCTGCTGCAGGGGGGGGCCGAGGGTATCGGCGAGCGCGTCGTCCGGCTCGCGGTGGAGGTCTATGACGCGTCGCCGGAGCTGGTGGGCTGGATGGACCGCAGCTTCCTGACCGGTCTGGTGCGGCTGGCAGCCACCAACGAGCCCGCGGCGCGGCGGCTGCGCGAGTTGCTGCTGCGCGGCGGGCTGGCCCGGCTCGTGCGGGCGCTGGGTGTGCCGGAGCCGGAGCGCCGCCTGGCGTTGGTGTTGTCCGCGGTGATGGGGCTGGCGATGGCCCGCTTCGTGCTCCGGATGGAGCCGGTCGCCAGCGCGGATGCGGAGACGCTCGCCGCGTGGTACGGGCCGGTCGTGCAGCGTCTGCTGTTCGACCCGTTGTCGCACGACGGCGATGGCGCGGAGGCACAGGGCCGCTGACCATGGCGGGGCCGTTTCGCCAGCGACCACCGCCGTGTGCCCCGTCGAGGCGCACGGTCTCCACGCTACGCTTCATGTGGCATCCGCTTCACCCCCAGTGCTTCGTGGACGGGCGCGCCTGCGAGTGGGCGTGCAGGGCCATGTGGCGCCGTGGCAAGAATCGATCGACGCGGAATCGCTGCCAGCGACGGCATGCCGCGCGGTGCGGATTGCGGCCGCCGAGGGAGGACGGCGGCGAGCGGGGGCATGGCTTCCGCCGCGTCCCTGAAGCGAACTCCCGTGCGCTCCGGGGTCACGGAAGGTATTGATGAATCCTTAACGTCCCCCGGTTACACTGCGGCCGATTCACACGCATTCGCCATGGCATGCAGACGCCGCAGTCGGCGTCGGGGGGGACGGGGCAGATGCCCAGCCAGGTGTGGCGCTGGGGCGCGGGATCCGCGGTGCTCCTGCTGATCGTGGGGGGCGGGGTCTACGGACTGCGGTCGTACCAGCGGGTGCACGCGGCCAGCGCCCCTCCCCAATACTTCACGGTTCCCGCCCAGACCGGTCCGGTTCAGGTCAGCGTCTCGGGTACCGGCAGCATCCAGGCCGCCACCGTGGACGGCGTGACCCCCTCGGCCGCCGGGCCGGTGGCAGCGGTCGCCGTCCAGGTCGGACAGCGGGTGGCGGCGGGGGATCCCCTGTTTCGGGTGGCGGACACACAGGGGTACGCGCAACAGGTGGCGGCGGCCCGGGCCTCGTTGGCCCAGGCGCAGTCGCAACTGCTGTCCCTGCAGCAACCCGCCGCCTCGGTCTCGCCGCTGACCATCCAGGCGTCGTCCATCAGGGTCCGCCAGTCGCAGCTCGCCTTGACGCAGGCGCAGTGGACCCTCAAACAGCAGGAGGCCACCCTGGCAAGCGACACCCAGGCGACCACCCCGGTCGCCGGGGTGGTGCAGGCGGTGGATGTCGTGGCGGGTCAGACCGTCAGCGGTAACGCCCCGCTCGCGAGCGTGCTGCCCGCCGGCGCGCCGACGGTATCGGTGCCGGTGCCGGAGGGTGAGTTGCCCTACCTGCCGGTCGGCACCTCGGCCGCCGTCGGAATCCCGTCGCTGGCCATCACGACCAGCGGCACCGTGCAGTCGGTGGGCACGACACCGACGTCGAGCGTTGCCGTGAACGTCGCGGGACAGCCCCAGACGCACAGTTCGGTAAGCTCGAGCCAGACGGAGCAATTCTACCCCCTGACCCTGACCCTGGCGCAGGCACTGGGGACGGCACCGCACGACGCCTCGGTCCAGGTGACCTTCACCCCGGCGAGCGGGGCCCCCGCGGGGCTGACGACGACCTGGGGTTGGAACTTCACCGGCAGCCTCGTCTTCCCGGCCGCGGTCAGCGTCGTGGCGCCACAGGCTGGCACGGTGGGCGGTCCGGTGGCGGTCGGAGCCCAGGTCCAAGCCGGCCAGGTGCTGGCCACCGTCACCAACCCCAACGCGGCGACGACCCTGCAGGCCGATCAGATGGCGGTGACCCAGGACACGCTGGCACTGCAGGGTGCCGAGGTGGCCCTGGCGCAGACGGAACACCCCCAGGGGGCGACCCCTTCCGCCATCGCCGCCCAGCAGGCCCAGGTGACCAGCGCGGCGCAATCCCTGGACCTCAAGCAGGCGCAGTTGTCTGCCCTCTTGGTGCGGGCTCCGGTCAGCGGTACGGTGACCGCGGTCAACGTCACCGCGGGCCAGTCGGTCGGCACCGGGACGTCGGCGGTCCTGATCGAGCCCCTGCAAAAGCTGGAGGCGCAGGTGTCCGTCGACGAGCTGTCCATCGGCTCGGTGCACGCGGGTCAGCCCGTGCAGCTGGTCGTCAACGCCTTTCCCAAGACGCCCTTCACGGGCAGGGTCACCCTCGTCGCCCCGACCGCTCAGACGCAGAACGGGGTCAGCATGTATCCGGTGACGATCGCGGTGACCAACCCCGCCCATCTGCTGCCCGGGATGTCCGTGACGGCGAACATCCAGGTCGCCTCGGTCGCCAAGGCGCTGCGGGTGCCGGCCCAGGCGGTGACGACGCTGCAGACGGGTCAGGGCATCGTCCGCGTCCTGCGGGGGGGTAAGCCGACGCCGGTCCGCGTCCGGGTCGGGCTGGTGGGCAGCCAATACACGCAGATCCTCTCGGGTCTGACGCCGGGTACGCCGGTCGTCGCGGGTCAAGCCAGCAGCGGCTCCAACGGATTCGCGTTCTTTCGTGCTGCGGGGGGCGGCGGCCCCGGGGGGCGTCCGGGAGGCCCTGGTCGCGCGGGCGGCTGACGAACCCGCCTGCGGCGGCGTTGGCGGTTGGAAGAACGGTCCACGGCCGTGCGCTGGCGGTTGTCGCGCCGACCCAGCGGGGATGTCTGGCCGGAAGCGGTTCCATCGGAAGCGGCTCCAAAGGAGCGAGGCGGCATGACGGCTCCGGTGGTGGCGTTGCGCGGCGTGGCCAAGACCTACCGGATGGGGTCGGTCACGGTCTCGGCCCTGCGGGATGTCGATCTGGATGTGGCCGAGGGGGACATGGTGGCGATCACCGGTCCCTCGGGATCGGGCAAGTCCACGCTGATGAACATCGTCGGCTGCCTGGACCGTCCCAGCCAGGGCAGCTACGCGCTGGCGGGGCGCTGCGTGGACCGGTTGGCGGACGACGCCTTGGCCGAGGCGCGCAACCGCTCGATCGGGTTCATCTTCCAGAGTTTCCACCTGCTGCCACGATTGAGTGCGCTGGAAAACGTCGAACTGCCGCTGGTGTACCGGGGCATGGGGGCGCGGCGCCGCCACGCCCTTGCCTGCCAAGCGCTGGCGGAGGTGGGCCTGGAAGACCGCATGCACCACCTGCCGGCGCAGCTTTCCGGCGGTCAGCAGCAGCGGGTGGCGGTCGCCCGGGCGCTGGCGGGGCGTCCGTCCCTCCTGCTGGCCGACGAACCGACGGGCAACCTTGATTCGCGTGCCGGCCACGACCTGTTGGCTCTGTTCCAGGGATTGAACGACGAGGGCATGACGGTGCTGCTGGTGACCCATGACGCGGCGGTGGCCCGGCATTGCCGCCGCATCCTGAGCGTCGCGGACGGATTGGTCACCGGGTGCGCGGAGGTGGCCGCAGACGAACGGCTGTTGGCCGCCGCACCGGCGCGGGGGGGCGAGCGGCTGTGAACCTCTGGGAGAGCCTGCGCATGGCCGTGCTGGCCATCCGTACCAATGTACTGCGTTCGTTCCTGACGGCGCTGGGGATCATCATCGGGGTGGCGACGGTGATGATCGTCGTCGCCCTGGGCCAGGGTGCGCGGGCCGCCGTGACCCAACGGGTCGAGTCCCTGGGCACGAACCTGGTGATCGCCTTCCCCTCACCGGGTTCCGGGGTGCAGTTCACGGCCGGGATGGCCCAGTCCCTCAAGGGCCGGGTGCCCGACGTCACGGCCGCCATGCCGGTGTTCAGCGGGCGCGGCGCCGCCGTCGTCTGGCATACGCAGAACACCCAGGCCAGTCTGCAGGGGGTCAGCCCGCAGTGGCTTTCCATGCGGGGAGCGCAACTGGCGGCCGGCTCCTTCATCACGCCCCAGCAGGTGACGGGACGGTCCCGGGTGGCGGTGGTCGGACAGACGGTGCTGACCAACCTCGGCCTGTCCTCGGCGGCGGCGGTCGGCCGACAGGTTTTTGTCGGCGGGACGGCCTTCACGATCGAGGGGGTCCTTCAACCCCTGGGGGCCGGGGTGGGCGGGCAGAGCCAGGACAGCATCGTGCTCATGCCGTACACGACCTCACAGGACATTCTGCACACGGCCTACCCCAGCGAGCTGTATTTTCAGGTGGCGCAGGCCAACGACGCGGCCCTGGTCGTGGGCACGCTCGACATGATCTTCGCACACACCTATCCGCGGCCGAATGCCGTCAACGTGGCGAGCCAGGACCAGTTGCTCTCCACCCTCAGCAGCGTCAACCGGACCCTGACCCTGACGCTGGGGTCGGTCGCCGCCGTTTCCCTGCTGGTCGGCGGCATCGGCATCATGAACATCATGTTGGTCTCGGTGGTGGAGCGCACGCGTGAGATCGGCCTGCGCAAGGCGATCGGGGCGCGGCGCCGCGACGTGCTGCGGCAGTTCCTCATCGAGGCCGCGCTGCTTTCGGGCGGCGGTGGACTGATCGGTGTGGCCTTTGGCGCGCTGGCGACGCACATCGGCGGCGTGCTTCTCAAGACCCCGATGGCGGTGTCGCCCGTCTCGGCCGCGGTGGGGTTGACGTTCGCCGTGGCGGTCGGCGTCGTCTTCGGCATGTGGCCCGCGGCCCAGGCGAGCCGCCTCGATCCGATCACGGCCCTGCGGCGCGACTGAGGCGCCGCCCGCCCGCTCCGGGGTGGTGGCGGTGCGGGCGCCTGCCTCCACCGTCGGGGCGCCCGCACGAGAGCGCCCCCAGGCTTCAGCCGTGGGTTGTTCCGCGCTATGCTGGCGCCCAGGGGTGGGGACGTGGGGCGGATTCAGGTGCTGCCGGCGGCGGTCGCCCAGAGGATCGCGGCCGGCGAGGTCATTGAGCGGCCGGCCTCGGTCGTCAAGGAACTGTGCGAGAACGCGCTGGATGCCGGGGCCCGCCGCATCCAGATCGATCTTGCGGCGGGCGGCTGTTCGGCCGTCGTCGTGGGGGACGATGGCGAAGGCATGGGAGCGGGCGACGCGGTGCTGGCCTTTGCGCGGCATGCGACCAGCAAACTGGCGCGCTTTGAGGATCTGGCGGGTCTGCGCACGCTGGGTTTTCGCGGCGAGGCCCTGCCCAGCATGGCGGCGGTGGCGCGGGTCTGCCTGACGACGCGCCTGCCCGCGGACGCGGCGGGCACCGAGGTGCGGATCGACGGCGGCAGCCCACCCCAATCCCGGACGGTCGGAGCCCCTGCGGGGACGCAGGTGGCCGTGCGCGACCTCTTCTATAACGTACCCGCCCGGCGCGCCGCCCTGCGGCGGCCGACCTCGGAGCGCCTGGCCGTGGTCGAGGTGGTCACCGCCACCGCGCTGGCGCGCCCGGATGTCGCCTTCTGCGTCCGCGACGACGAACGCGAGATCTTTGCCACCCCGGGGGACGGGGATCTGATCTCGGCGGCGGTGGCGCTTTGGGGGCCCGACCTGGCGGCGGGGCTATTGCCGGTCGCCGCCGCGGCCGACGGCTGGGAGGTCGACGGCCTGTGCGGTAAGCCGTCGGTGGCGCGGGGCAACCGGGCGCTGCAGTTCTTGGCGGTCGACGGCCGGCCGGTGCGTCCGGAGCCGGTGCGCGGCTCGGTGGCGGCCGCCTACGACCACCTGCTGCAAACCCACCGCTACCCCGTGTTCATGCTGCGCCTGCGTGGTGCGGATGCCGGGCTGTATGACGCCAACGTGCACCCGAGCAAGCAGGAGGTGCGCTTTTACCGCAGCGACGCGGTCCGCGGCCTCTGCCACCGCGCCGTCCGCCAGGCGCTGCGATCGGCCGCGTTGATCCCCGATCTGCCGCCCTCGGCCGCCGCGGCGTGGGGCGGGGAGCCGCCGGGTCGACCAGCGTCGGGCGGAGCGGGGTCCACCCCCTGGCCGCCGACGTCGCAGGCGGCCCCTGCGGCCCGCGCCTTCGCCATGGAGGCGCAGCGGCCGCTGCCCGCCGCGCGCCTCGACGGA
>DAHWHT010000244.1 GCA_027335515.1 Clostridia bacterium | reverse complement strand
CTTCGACGTGCTGCCCACCGATCTCCGCACAGAGCTACTCCGACGGGGACTCCTTCCCCGCCTACCCGACCTCGGCACCCTACCGTGCGGCCCGTAATATGGGAGTGCGCAGGATAGTAATAGACAGCGCCCCCGACTCGTTCATGGGCCAGTATGGCAGGTCCTGGTGCCAGGGGGTGGGCCTGCTGTCTCCGGGCTGCTTCAACAGGGCCTGATCGTGCCACAGCCGGACACCCGATACCCCCGCCAGGCGGCGGGCCATCTCCGCAAACCGCCGGGTCATGACAAAGGCCCGCACCACCGGGTTGTCGCGCCAGATGTTCACGCGCTGGTCCAGCACCTTGGAGTAGGCGGAGCCGGTGGTATGGGTGTGGACGCCGCCCTCCCCGCGCGCGTAGATGCGGTCGATCTCCTCCTGCAGCGCTGCGAGCTCCAAAGGGGTCAGCACCTGATCCACCTGCACGAAGCCGTTGTCCTGATAGAACGCGACCTGGGCGTCGGTAACCGTCTCGGTCTCTCGCACGACCGGCACAGGGTATCCCTGGTTAGAAGAATGTGTACAAACCGATTTTCTCGGTCTTCCACACCGTCCGCCCGACCAGGGTTTCGCCCCTTTCGGCCTTGTATTTACCCCTTGCGGGGCGTAGGCAACAGGCGGACTCGGGCTACGCGGCAACTGCCGCGCACGCCGGGCTTTCCACCCGGACCGGAGAGCGTTCGCACGGCTCGCGTCCGTTGCCAGGTCGGCCCGGTTCCGCGTGAGCTGCCCCTTGCGGGTCCCCGGCGGCCTGTTAGGCCCCCCTACGGGTTTTCCGCTGACCCCGCTAACAGCGCCCTTCCCCACCGTACCCGCTGCCGCATCACCAAGGCCCACCATGGGCCATCGCGTGCCCCTCGCCGCTTCCGCCAGCGCTCAAAAGCCCGGCCGCGCAACGCGGTCAGGTCTCGCTCCCCGATGGCATTGCTGCGCAGGATCCGCTCCGACCCCAGCATGGTCCCGATCCGCTTGCAGTTGGCCGTCATGGTCCGGGCTCGTCCTTCCGCTGGAGAGCCTCTTTCCGTCGCCGCCAGCCTCTTGGCCTCTACCTTCCACCTTTGCGCCTCGGCGCCCATCGTCTGGCACACCTGTCCGATGTGGGTGCGTACCCGTTGAGGGAAGCGGCGCGCCTGTCCCAGCGCCTTCCGCCCGATGCACAGCGCCGCCGCCTCGTGCACCGACCACCCGAGGGCTTCCGCGAAGCGCCACCGACCCTCCACCGACGTGTGCGCGGGGTCCATCAAGACCACGGATACCCCGCACCGCCCTGCCCGCCGGTCGATCGCCTCCGCCAATTCGGAGTACGGGAAGTTGCTGCTGTACCGGTTGAAGCCACGATTGGTGTCGTGCTTCTTCGCGAAATCCAAGTCCTCACGCGCCAGCGGCTTGCCCGCCTTCAGCGCCGCGCCCACCGCCAGTTTGGCGACCACGCCCACCAGGTAGGCCCGTCGATCCGCGCCCGCCTGCCACATCTCGGGGGCGTGCAGCCAGACCCGGCCGGGGGCCACGCCCACCTGCACTTCGCCGTCGTACTTGTGCAGGCTCAGTTCGGCCTCGCCTTGCAACCGCTCTGCCAGACCTTCGGGCCAAGCCTTGGGGTTCCCGTCCCGCCCCACGTGGGCCACCGCCACCCCGTGCGGGTTCAGGTCCAGACCTACCACGCCCTGGTCCATGCCGTAGCCGTTCACCGCCGCGTACTCCATCCGGCGCAGGCGCTGTCGCTCCAGGTTACCCGCCTCAACCTGTTTCCCTCTGCTTACCCGAGTATAGACGGCCGCCGTCTTCTCTCCCATACCGCGCTCATCGCCCAGCAACGCCAAGATATTCGCCCTTGCGTACCGCCGAGGCCCTCCCTCGGACCGGCCGAGGGGACGCAGCCTGCCTTCCCTGTCCCACCGGCGCAGCGTCCCCACATGTACCCTCAGAACCCGCGCAGCCTCCCTGGGCCGGAGAACATCCGCCAATCCGTCAAACCTGCTCATACCTACTTCGGCGCGACTTGCGCAAAGTTTAGGGCAGCTGCTTCAACCTCCCCGGATGTCCAGACGGTGTTGGCGCGGTCAGGCGCGGCGCGCATCCAGTCTGCCATGGGGACGGCCTGTGGGAGCCATCGCGGACCCCGTCGGCCGGTCCACGCCGGCGCGGCCCCACCGCCGGGTGCGTCAGCCCCTCGCCCGGGCGGGCACGACCTGGGCCCGCCAGGACTGCTCCAGCGTCGCGGTTCCCCGGGGGGGCAGCACGACCTGGCCGCCGTCCGCCTCGATCCGCCACCCCCACCCGGACCGGACCACCCGCACGCCGCCGATCGCCTCGTACGTGCAGGCCAGCACGACGTCCCCGCAGGCCAAGCGCCAGCCGCGATCCCCCGGGGCGGCGCGGTCCCCCGGGGGATCGCCCCCCGCCGCCCGCCAGGAACCATCGGGCCCACACCAGTGCAGGTCCCGCAGGCCACCGGCCAGACAGAGCCGGGGACGGATGGCCAGCGGGTGGGGCACGCGGTCGGCGTTGGTCACGGTGGTGCACAGCCGCAGGCCGCCGTCGGGCCCCAACCCGATGGTACGTCGCACCTCGATCGCGGCGTACGAATGCCACTCGGCCATGCCGCGCACGGTGGCCGTCAGCACCAGGTCCGAACCGCCGCCGCCGCCCAGGGCGTGGGGCACGGTGCACCCCAGACCACCGGCATACGCCTCTTCGTAGCCGCGCGAGGCGGGGTAGGCGGGGTCGTCCCAGGCGGCGGGCGCCAGCAGGGGCCGGCCCTGGAAGGAGACCTCCCAGAGCCTCCCCCCAAGGTCGGGGACGACGCGCAGCACCCAGTCCCCCGCCGCCCAAACCGGGGCCGCGTGCGCCGTGGACAGCACACCGACGCGACGGTCGAAGTCCTCCAGCGGCTGGGCCTCGGCCAGCTGCCGCACCCCATAGCGCTCCAGGTCGGCGCGAAACCGCCGCAGGGCCGCCGGCCGCTCCGGTGCCGCCAGCCCCCCCTCGGTCGGCGTCGCGGGGCGGAGCGCATCCCCTTGGACGCGGAAGGTGGGCGGCAGGGCCAGGCGCGCGTAGTCCACACTCAGACGGAGGCGACCGACCTCCGCCGCCTCCGCCGCCTCCGCGGCCAGGGCCCGCGCGTCGGCAAGATC
Source organism: Clostridia bacterium (assembly GCA_027335515.1). The sequence continues at coordinate 3,572 of DAHWHT010000244.1, read as the reverse complement.
CGCCTCGGCGCCGTCCAGCAGCTCCGAGGTGAGGTGGCCGGCCTGGACCGGGCTGAACATCCGCAGGTGGCGCGCCGGATCGTCCGCCGTCGCCTGCACCCGGTCGAAAAAGGCGCGGACCGGGACGTGCGCCCGGGGGAACACCCCGCGCAGGAACTCGTCGACCACGGCCTCCGGATCGGCCCCGGCGTCCCACAGGAGCCGCGCGAGGTAGTAGGCGCGCAGGGTCGCCCACTCCCCCCCGCCGCCCTCGGACAGGTCCCCCTGGCAGAAGACGCTCTCCACGCCGTGGCGGTGCAGCAGCGCAAGGTCGGCGGCGATGGCGCGGAAGTTGGGGAATGGCATCAGGTAGTGGGAGAAGTTCGTGTGGTAGTCCCAGATGTGCAGCCGGGGGGCGATCTGCGCCCAGCCCCGTAGGCGGGCGGCGAACGGCGCGTTGTGCGGGCAGGCCTCCACCGGGTGGCTCTCGCAGCTGGGCGACATGTGGCAGAGCCGCACCGCCACGTTGGGCTCGGGCCGCAGGAGGCGCGGCGGGTCTTCGGTATACCAGTAGGCCAGCGTGTCGATCAGCCGGTCCGGGTGGCTGCGGGCGACGCGGCGCGCGACGGCGTTGACAAAGTGCAGCACCGGGCCGACCTGCGAACCCTCGCGTTCCACGAGCGCCTGGCAGGCGTCGCACTGGCAGGCCCCCAGCCAGTCGTTTTGCGATACGGACGCGATGCGGGCCTCGGGGTCGGCATCAAACCACTCCCGCACGGCCGCGGCGGCGATCTCGACGATGTCCGGGTGGGTGAGGCACAACTGCCCCAGGGCCTCGCGGCGGCGGCCGTCCACCAGGGAGAAGTATTCGGGGTGGTCGGCGAAGTGGCGGGCGGGCGGCACCAGGTCATAGAAGGTGTGGACAAAGTGGGTGTAGCGCATGCCGCCGCCCCAGGCGGGGTCGCGATCCCGGGCGCAAAACTCCCCGTTCAGGCGCAGACGGGAACTCCACGGCGCCTGCATTGCCTCGCGGTAACCCACGTCGCGCACCGCGAAGGCCGGGATCTGCCGGCGGTCCAGGTCCGACGGCAGCGCGACCGCAGCGGCAAGGCGCGGCCGCCGTTCCACGGTGGGCGTGAGCCAGCGGAAGCCGAGGACATCCTGCAGGTAGCCATACACCGCATACAGCGCGCCGCGGGGTCCCTGGCCCCACAAATACACCCGGTCGCCGCGGCGCACCAGCCGGCAGGCATCCAGGGCCTGCGGCTCGGCCTCGCCGGACGGCGGCGCACCGACGACGAAGGCCGGCTCCGTCGAGCCGGGATCCACCTCGCCGATCGGCAACTCCGCCGCCCCGGCCCGCACCAGCGCGGCGGCCAACTCCCGCGCCGCGGTCCAGGCGGCGGGACCCGCCCCCGGCGCAACCACAATCCGCCGCACCGACCGCTCCGGCATCGAACCACTCCCCCTCCGGCCGCCCACCTCAGACAGGGGAAGGCAGGCCGAAACGCAACCCCGGGACGGGCAGGCCGTCCAAACCGGTGAAGCGCAGGTTGAAGCCCCACTCCCCCTGATGGTTCAGGGAGGTGACCGCCAGGCGGTGCGTGCCGCGACTGAGGCTCAGGGGCAGGCGCTCCTCAAACAGCAGACGGTCGCGGTGCAGCAGCCCCCCGTGGGACGCGGCCGTGCGATGGTCGAAGACCGGCCGACCGTCCAACCACACCGCGAGCCCGTCGTCCCACCCCAGGCAGAGGTGGCCGTCCAGCCCGGTTTCACAGTGCAGATCGCACACCAGTTGCGCCGCCGCGTGGTCGGTACGCCGCCAATCGAACACCTCGCGCAGCAGCATCCGCCCGGTCGGCTCCCAGTTGCGGTAGGGAAACCAGCGAATCGCCCCATCGGGACCATGAACCGGCTCCTCGGGTGGCAAGGGCTGCGGCACGTCCGTCGACACGCCAAACGCGGGCGCCGAAAAGGGATTGCCCTGTGGACCAAGGATCGTCCAGGCGCCGGGCGTGGCGAACCGGTCGCACAGCCCACCGCCGTCGAGGCGGCCTTCGTCAAACGCCACCACGGCCTGCAAAAGCGGAGCCAACTCCGCCGGCGGCGGCACGGCACCGAGGCGGCGGGCCCGCAGCAACGCCTGCCAGCCGCGCACCGCCGCCTCGCCCTGGGGCCACGGCGCGGCCGGCAGGGAAAAGCGCGTTTCCACCTCCGGGTCGGCGTCGTGCCAGACACCGTGGGCGGTGAACGACCAGACGTAGCGCTTGGCCACGCGGTCCAGGGTGGCCAGCTGCCGCCCCAGTTCGTCCAGTTCGTCGGCCCAGGGCCGCAGCGGATAGTTGCGTGCCCCCGTCTCGGCCATGTGCAGCGGCCAGACACCCGGCGCCACGGTGCAGCGGCGACGCCAGTAGGCCAAGGCCTGGGGCGGCAGGTGCACCTGCGCCCAGCAGTCCGCCTCCCGGGGGATGGCGACCTGGGTGGCGGCGTCCAGGAGGCAGTAGGAGCGTTCATACCCGAGGTGCATCCCGGCCGGGGCGTCGCGATCGACCATCGCCGCCAGCATGCCGCGCATGAAGGCACGCTCCAGCGGTCGGCCCCGAAAGGAGCCCGGGAGCACAAACACCGCCGCGGAGGGAAACGACTCCAGCAGGGCGTCCGTCACCGCCCGCCCCTGCGCCTGGGCGGCCGCAAGCAGGTCGGACGCGGTGTGGTCGGTGTAGGTGTACGAGGGGTGGTCCAGCGCATAGCGCGGGTACGGATACTCGACATCGACGGACACCCCGTGGAAGCCCATCGCCGCCGCACACGCACCCAGCCGCCGAAAGTGCAGCGCCATCTTTTCGAGGTACTCCGCCGATAGCAGGGTCTGCGTCGACGGCCAGGGCGCGTCGGGCGCAAAGAGCACCCCCAGGAGGTTCACCCCAGCCCCTGCCGCCGTCAGCGACGCGATGTTCTGACGCAGCGCCTGCGCCCACGGCGTGGCGACGGGTGGACCGGCCAGACCCAGGTGGGTGGCGACCCCGTCATCCCAGCGGCCGGCGAGAAAGAAGATGCCGTCATACATTCGCGCCACGGAGGCGGCCCGCTCGTCGAAATACCGGTGGGGACCGGCCGACCCGTACGCGAGCATCGCCGGAGCGCCCACGGACGACGACCCCGGAATGGCCACGGCCATACCACCACCCCCCGACGCGTCGGCACCTTGCACCCAGCCGCCGCCAATCCCTGCCGCACGCCGACCGAACCGACGCGGAAGCCCCGCCTTGGCGCGCGCCCCGCCGCCGGCCGCGGAGACCGGAGCGCCGGACCAGAAACGGGCGCTCAAGGTGAAGCGGAGGGCTCGACGGTGCGACGATCCAATGACCGAAGGAATGGGGGTGTTACCAGCGCAGCGCCGCTTACTCCAAGGTCGGTGGATCCCGGCGACGACGCCGGTTGTCTCCAGGCGGTACGCGCGCGGTGCAAACCAACGGAACCCGCCGGCCTTCCGGCGACGAGGGTGCGGTCCATGCGGTCTAACTGCAATACGGTTCGATTAGACACAGCGAACGGAGGGCCTAACCGCAGGAGCCGGGGAGGGGATGCGGTGG
>DAHWHT010000237.1 GCA_027335515.1 Clostridia bacterium | reverse complement strand
GCCCCCGGTTGATCACGATTCGCGATGCTGGTAGCCCTTCCTGCCGCCTGTTCAGGCGTGGGGCTGGCAACTGCTCTGTCCGCCAGGCGTGAGGTCCAGCGACTGCACGGCCCGGAGCGCCACCCCGGGATCGGCAGGGGTGCGCCGCGTCCCGGAGGTCTGCCTTGCCGCGGTACCCGGGACCGGCTGCGCCACGCCTCCCTTGGACGCTCCCTGGCCCAAGGCCGCGCCGACGATCTGCTGCAATGGGTCCGCCAGGGCCTGCGGGCAGACGGAGCCCCCGGTGGGCATCGGCCGGCCGGAGGGCCGGCTCGGGCGTCAATTGCCTGCGGCAAAGGCGCTGCGCTCGGCGCGCAGCCGCAAGACGGCGGCCTCCGGTCGGGCGCCAAGCCGGACCGGCAGGAACGTCGTACCCACACCGCGAGAGACAAACATCGCCTGGCCCCCGCGCCGATACCAGCCGCCGGCGTGGTAGGGCCGCACCCCGCGACCTCCCGCGACCGAGAGGCGGTCGACCCCCAGGACCCGCACCTGTCCACCGTGGGTGTGGCCGGCCAGGGTGAGGGGCACGCCCGCAGCCGCGGCGCGGGGAAAGATCGAGGGGTTGTGTGCCAAGAGCAGAAACGGCCGTCCCGGCGGCACGGCGGAGATGGCCTGCTCGATGCGATCGGCGCGCGTGGTCGGATCGCCGACGCCGACCACCCACAACCCTCCGTCCAACTCGGCCGCGGCGTTGTGCAGCAAGGTGACGCCCAGCCGGCCGAGCACCTCGGCAAGGGGCGCCAGGCCGGCCTTGCGGTCATGGTTGCCCCAGACGGCAAAGGCACGCACCGCGCGGCCGCTGTGCACCGCCATGGCATGCAGCAACGGCGCCAGGAAGGCCTCCACGCGCGGAACCTCGGCCGGCCGATCACAAAAGTCCCCCGTGAGACAGAGAACCGGGGCCGCCAGGGCCTCCGGGCCCAGCAGGGACGCCAACTCCTGCGGCTTCAGGGAGAGGGAGCCCGCATGCAGATCGCTTAGGTGCAGTACCGTGGTCTCCCCTTCCGGTCCCAGCCCCTCCAACGGCACCTCCCAGGTGCTCACCTCCAGCAGCCGCGGCTCCACGTACCGCGCCCAGCCGAGGGCAACGGCCGCCAGCCCGACGGCGGTCTCCGGGAGCAGCCATAATCCGGACCGACCACTCCACGGCCGGCTCATCGACGTTCCACCTCCTGGGAGACGACCTCGATCCGATGGTCCGCCTCGACAAAGGCCAGCACCTGCTGCAGCACACGTTCGGCGACCCGACCATCGGATCCCACCACGGCCACGGCGATCTCGGCACGGCGGATGTCGTCTTGGTGGGCCACCTCCGCCACCGACACGCGGAAACGCTGCGCGGTCCGGCGCAGCAAGGATTGGAGCGCGGCTCGTTTGTCCTTCAGGGAGAACGCCTCCGCAAACCGGAGTTCCGCGCGCGCCACGACGACGACCACGACGGGCTCCCCCCCGCCAGCGTACGCCGGCCCGCCCTCCGCCATGCTCAAGGCGCCGTGGCGCCCAGACCGCCGGGGGCCGCCCGCCACACATCGCGCAAGAGCGCATCCGAAGCAAAGCGCTGCTCGATCATGGGCACGTGACCGCACCCCTCAAAACTGACCAGCCGTGCCTGCGGCAGTTGCGACAGGTAGACGGCGGCGTCGGTATATGGAACGACGCGGTCGTCCGTTCCCCAGCCAAGGACGACCGGGGCGCGAATCCTCCCCAACTGCGCCTCCAGATGCGGAAAGCGGTAGTAGTCGATGGCGCGGCACATCTCGCGCGCGCTTCGAAACCCCCATTGCAGATCGCGCTGTTCCGAATCGGTCACATCCTCCAGCCGTGCGACGACGTGCCCGTAGAACCTGGGCCCCAGCCAGCGGGTCGACACCAACCACACGACGATCGGGATCAGCAACCGCCCGACCACCGGCCAGCGCAGAAAGCGATACCCCGCCGTATACCACTCGTGAAAGATGGCCGCCGGCGCGACCAGGCCGAGGCTGCGGAAGCGGCGGGGATAGCGCGCCGCCCAATCCACCAGCACCGCGCCGCCAAAGGAGTGGCCCACGGCCGCCACCCGGCCGAAACCGTTGGCGCGACACCACGCCTCGCAGGCATCGGCGTAGTCCGTCGCCGCCAGCGGCCGGCGCGTCAGGTCCGAATGGCCGAACCCGGGAAAATCCAAGGCGGCCAGCGGCAGGTCGCGCCCCAGGCGTTCGAGCGTGCCGCGCCACTGCCGCCACGAACTGGCCATGCCGTGGAGCAGCACAAGCGGACCGTGGTGGTCCGGCCGAGGTCCCGCCGCCACCCAATGCAGACACACGGGCTGCCGCCGAATACGTACGTGGGTCTTCTGGTGGCGCAGCGGATCCGCGTCCGCGTTTCGGGCGCCGCCCATGCCACCAATCCCTCCCCAATCCCCCGCGCGGCCGTCAGAGGGCCGCGCGCAGGGCCGCCAGAGCCCGATCGTAATCCGGATGCTGTGTGACCTCGCCAACGTATTCCGCGTGGCGCACCACGCCACCCGCATCCACGACGAAAACGGCGCGGCAATCCAGGCGCAGACCCTGGATCAACGCACCATACGCCAATCCGCACGCCGCATCCCGGTGGTCCGACACCAGGATCATGTGGGCGGTACCGGCCTCCTTGCGCCAGCGCGACTGGGCGAAGGGCAGGTCCATGCTCACAGTCACGGCCGCGACCCGGTCGCCCAGGGCCGCGACCCCCTCGTCGAAACGACGCGTCTGCAGGTTGCACACGGATGTATCCAGGGACGGCACCAGACTCAGAAGGCGGGGGCGACCGGCCGTACGCTCAAGGAACGACCAGTCCTTCAGTCCCGCATCCACCGCCGTGAACTCCGGGGCGCGCTCGCCCTCGCGCAACCGCGGACCGAGCAGCGTCACGGGATTGCCACCCATCGTCACCACGCCGCCGCGCTCGTCTGCCATACCCTGCCCATCCCCTCCCTGCCGGCATGCGCCCGCGGCCATCGCCGCAGGCCACCCCATTCGCTCCCGGCTTGGACCATGATAGGTGGCGCCGGTTGGACACCGCAAGACGCGGCTTCGCCGGCCGAAACGGATGGGTGCGGACCACGACGAAGCCTGACAGAGGGGGCGAACCATGCCACGATCGGGGTCCTCGGCGGGTGCGGTGCGTTGGATCGGCGGCGACTGGGTGCCACAGCGCCACGGACCAGGGCCGAATTGGCGTCCGGGAACGCTGGCGCACAACGCGGTCCTGACGGCATCGGGGCGTGCCGCGCTGGCCGGCGTCCTGCAGGCGCTCGTCCCCTCGGGGGCGGTGGTCCTGCTGCCCGCCTACGGCTGTCCGGCCCTGACGCAGTCGGTGCGCCTCGCCCGCTGCCACCCCGCCTATTACCCCGGTGACGGCCACCTGCGCCCCGATTGGGACGCGGTCGCCATCCAGGCCAGGACGCTGCGGGCTGCGGCGGCGGTCGTGGTCCACCCCTGGGGCTGGCTGCAGGACGGCGACGGGATGCGGCGCCTGCGCGCCGGCGGCGTCGTGGTGCTCGAGGACGCATCCCACACCCTGGCCAACGCCCCCGCGCGGCAGGCGGTGGGACCGGACGCCGCGACGGCACTGGCGGCCAGCCTTCGCAAGGCACTGCCCCTGCCTGCCGGCGGACTGCAGCGGGCGTGGCACGACCCCCTGCGGCCCGCACCGCCCCGGGCAGACGACGATGGCTTCACGGCGGCGCGGCGGGCGGCGCTGCAGCTACCCCCCGGCCCCGACCGCCACCTCGCCCTGCAGCGGGCGGAAGCGGACCTGGACCGCCAGGCCGCGACCGGCCCCGCCGATCCCGTCGTGGTGCTTGCCCTGGAGGAGTTGGCGTCGCGGCCCGCCTCCGCCGGCATCCGGTGGCGCGAGGCCTGCCGCGCCAACTGGCAGACCCTGCGCGACGCCCTGGCGGGCAGTGCCTGCCGGGCGTGGGCCGAAACCCTGCCCGACGGCGTCTGTCCGATCGGCTTCGTCGTGCGCCACCCCGATCGCAGCCGACTGGCGGCCTGGTTGCTGCGCCAGGGGATTGAAGCCACCCTGCACTGGCCGCTCGCAGCGGGGGCCCTGCCCCACCTCACCCGGGCCGAACGCCTGCTGGCGGCCAGCATCCTCACCCTGCCCTGCGACGGCCGCTTCACCCCGGCGGACATGGCGGCCGTCGCGACCGCCTGCCGCAGTCTGCCGCCGGGCGGGCGCCCGGCCGGTCAATAGGCACCACGGATCTGGGCGTGCACCCGGTCGCCGTACCAAATCCGCAGGCGGTCCAGCTCGGCGGCCGAAAACGGGGGGGCGGCGGCCGCCGCCAGGTTGTCGCGCACCTGGGCCGCGTTGCGAAACCCAGGGATGGCGCAGGTGATCCCGGGCTGGTCCAACAGCCAACGAATGGCGGCGCGCGCCATGCTGCCGCGGCCCGCCGCGATCCACGCCACCTCGCGCGCCAGGGCCGCTCCGGTGGCAAAGGGCAGCCCGGCGAAGGTCTCCCCCACGTTGAAGCGCTGACCATCGGCGTTGAAGTGGCGGTGGTCGTCGGCGGCAAAGGTCTCGTCTCCCCGGAACTTCCCGGTCAGAAGCCCGCTGGCCAGCGGCAGGCGCGCCAGCACCGCGACGCCCGCCTGGGAGCAGGCCGGCAGCAACCGTTGCAGCGGCTTTTGGCGGAACAGGTTGCAGATGACCTGCAGGGCTGCGACACCGGTCTCCCGCCCCGGCGCGGGCAGGCAGAGCATCCCCTCGGCCACCGTTTCCACGCTGACGCCGTAAGCGCGGATCTTGCCGTCGCGCCGCAGGCGGGCCAGCACCTCGAACACCTGGCCGTCCCGCAGCACCTCGACGGGCGGACAGTGGATCTGGTAGAGGTCGATCACCTCGCGACCCAGGCGCTGGAGGCTGCGTTCGCACCACTGCGTCACCCGTTGCGCACCGTAGGTCTCCGGGTCGTGGATGTCGCCGGCACGGCAGAACTTGGTGGCGATGTGGATCGGCCTGCCGGCCTCGCGGGTCGCCCGCGCCAGCAGCCGCTCCGCCCGGCCGTCACCGTACACGTCCGCCGTGTCGAAGAAATTGACCCCGCCCTCCATGGCGGCCCGGAGCCCATCCAGCGCGTCCGCCTCGGATACCGCGCCCCAGCCGCCGCCGATGGTCCAGGTGCCAAACGAAACCTCGCTGACACGAATGCCCGCCCCCGCAATCGGGTGGTGCCGCACGCCCCCGCCTCCCCGTAGGTCGCGCCACAACCTGCGCCACCTGCACCAGACGTTCCGGAACATCGCGGCACTCCCCTGCCGCTTGCGCGGCAGGCGGCCGCGGTTGCAGGATGGCGGGGACGGCCCGATGGCTGGTGGTGGTCTTCCTGGACGGCGGGAACGAGTGGCAGGCGATGGTGCTGCAAACCCAGGGAAACATCGGCGACGGCCTGCTCCGCCGCGAACGACGGCCGCTGCCCACCCCCGGGCCAGGCCAGCTGCGGCTACGCGTGGCCGCCTGCGGGGTGTGCCACACCGACCTGCACGTATGCGCCGGGGAGTTGCCGCCGCGCCCATTGCCCATCATCCCCGGCCACCAGATCGTCGGGTACATCGACGCCCTTGGGCCGGAGCACGACGCGGCACTGCGCCTGGGCCAGCGGGTGGGCGTGGCCTGGTTGCACGCCACCTGCGGGTCGTGCCGCTTTTGCCGCACCGGCCGCGAAAACCTCTGCCGTCTGGCGCGCTTTACCGGCTATGACGCCGACGGGGGCTATGCCAGCCACGCGATCGCGCCGGCCGCCTTCGTGCACCCGCTGCCCGAACGCTACGGGGACGCGCAGGCGGCCCCGCTCTTGTGTGCCGGCATCATCGGCTGGCGGGCGCTGCGCCGCGCCGGTGTTCAGCCCGGAGAGCGGGTCGGCCTCTTCGGCTTCGGGGCTTCCGCCCACCTCACGCTGCAGGTGCTCACGGCGTGGGGCTGCCCGGTGGCCGTCTGGTCACGGGGCGAGAGCCACCGACGCCTGGCGCGCGCGCTGGGGGCGTCGTGGGCCGGCGGTTACGAGGCGGCCGCCCCCTGGCCGCTGGAGCGCGCCATCGTCTTCACACCGGCCGGAGACACCGTCGCACAGGCCCTGGGGCACCTGGACGCCGGGGGGGTCGTGGCCATCGCCTCGGTGCACCTCTCGCCGCTGCCGCCGCTGGACCACGACCGGCTCCTGTCGGGGGAACGCGAAATCCGCAGCGTCACCGCCGCCACGCGGCAGGACGCCGCCGACTTTCTGCGGGTGGCCGCCGCGCTGCCGCTGGAGGTGGCAGTGACCCGCTTCCCGTTGGCGCAGGCGGAACAAGCGCTGGTCGAACTGCGCCGCGGCCACATCGATGGCGCGGCGGTGCTGGAACCCGATTGAGCGGACCGGCCGGACCACGGCGTCGGCGCGGGTGATGGTCAACCATCGCCGGCCGCGGCCCCGGTGGAGGCAAAGCGCCGCAACGGCTGGAAGCGCTTCAGCAGGGTCGAGTTGGTGGTCACCGACACCGAGCTCAGGGCCATGGCGGCACCGGCGATGATCGGGTTGAGGTGACCGGAGGCCGCGACCGGGATCCCGACGGCGTTGTAGATCAGGGCCCAAAACAGGTTCTGCCGGATCTTTCCCATGGTGGCCCGACTGAGGTCGATCGCCGCCGCGACGCCCCGCAGGTCGCCGCGCATCAGGGTGATCTGTGCCGCGGCCAGCGCCACGTCGGTACCGGTACCCATGGCCAGGCTGACGTCCGCGGCGGCCAGCGCCGGGGCGTCGTTGATGCCGTCGCCCACCATCGCCACGCGCCGGCCGGCGCCGCGAATCTCCTGCAGCTTGGCCGCCTTCTCCTGCGGCAGCACCTCGGCCCAAACGTGGTCCGGCTCGATCCCGACCTCGGCGGCGATCGCGGCGGCCGTGCGCCGGTTATCCCCGGTGAGCATCCAGACCGCGACCCCCATCCGCCGCAGGGCCGCGATGGCCTGGCGGGCCTCGGGCCGCACCGCGTCCGCCACGGCCACCGCCCCCGTCACCCGTCCGTCCTCGGCCAGCAGCACGGCCGTGCGGCCTTGGGACTCCCAGCGCTGCAGGACCGCATCGGCCACGGCGGTGTCGATCCCCCGCTGCGCCATCCACCGGGCCTTGCCGACCAGGACCTCCCTACCGTCAACGCGGCCCTGAACGCCGTGTCCGGCGACCGCCTCCACGTCCGCGGCTACCGCGGCGGGACGCGACCCGCGGCGCGACGCCTCCACAATGGCGCGGCCAAGCGGGTGCTCGGAGCGGATCTCCACCGCGGCCGCAACGGAGAGCACCGCCCCTGGATCCGACCCGGCAAACGCGGCCACATCGGTGACCTCCGGCCGCCCACGCGTGAGGGTGCCCGTCTTGTCGAAGGCGATCGCCGTCACGCCCCCGGCGGCCTCCAGGTGCTCCCCGCCGCGAAACAGGATGCCGTGGTCGGCCCCGCGCCCGGTGCCAACCATGACCGCGGTCGGCGTGGCCAGCCCCAGGGCACAGGGACAGGACACCACGAGCACCGCGGTGGCCGAAAGCAGTGCCGCCGTGAATCCCGCGCCGGCCAGATACCATCCGCCAAAGGTCAGCAGCGCAATGCCGATGACCGTGGGGACGAAGTAGTTGGAGATCGCATCGGCGATGCGCTGGATGGGGGCCTTGCTTGCCTGGGCCTGCTCCACCGCCCGCACGATCTGGGCCAGGACCGTGTCGCGCCC
>DAHWHT010000236.1 GCA_027335515.1 Clostridia bacterium | reverse complement strand
CCTGGGCCTGGCTGGTGGGGGCGGGCATCGTCCTGGTGGTGCGGCTCTCCCTGCCCACCTTCACCGCCGGCTTGAACCCGGACCACAGCGTCCTTCTGGGAACCGCCCTGGTGGTGCTGCTGCTCGGACTGGCGGGCATGGTCAGCGGCCGACTGCTCCTGGCCCAGGCCATCCATTTGGTCGTGATCGAAAACGGGCTCTACTGCGCCGGGTTGGCGCTGACCGGCGGGCTTCCCGCGGCGCTGGAGTTCGGCACCACCGTGGACCTGTTGCTTGTGGTGTTCGTCCTGGCCTGGCTCTCCCACCACGTCCACCGCCTGCAGCTGCCGATGAACGTGGACGAACTGCGCCGACTGAGGGGTTAGCATGTACGACGTCCTTTGGCCCATCTGCGTCCTTCCCTTCGTTACCGGTGCCGCGGCCCTCGTCTGCCGGCGGACCCACACCCTGCGCTGGGCGCTGACGGCGGGAACCGGCATCGGCCTGGTGCTGGACGCCTGGGCCCTCCTGGATCCGGCGGGCCAGGCGTCGCTGGGCGGGCTTCTGCGGCTCGACGGCCTGGCCCGCGTACTGCTGGCGGTGGTGGCGACCGTCGGGGCACTCTCCACGGCCGAGTCGTGGTCGCACTGGGCAGGCGCGCCGCGCCACGCCGATCCGCACGCCGCGCACGGGGGCCACGGCATCGCCGCCAGGCGCGTCTACTTCTTCTGGCAGCAGACCTTCCTTGGCACCCTCCTGGTCGCGGCCCTGTCCGCCAACCTGGGCCTGTCGTGGGTGGCGATCGAGTTGACCACGATTACCTCGGCGGTCCTGGTGGGTTCGGCGGGCACGCGGCGCGCCGTCGAGGCCGCGTGGAAGTATGTCGTGCTTTGCAGCGTCGGCCTCGCCCTGGCGCTGCTCACCGTCATCCTGCTCTATGCCCTCTCCGGGGGCGGCGGGCTTGGCGCCCTGGACTGGACCGCACTGCGCGCGGTCGCGGCAACCTTTCCGACCGGGCCGGCCAAGCTGGCCTATCTGTTCGCGCTGGTCGGCTTTGGTACGAAGTCCGGCCTTGCCCCCCTGCACGCCTGGCTGCCGGACGCGCACAGCGAAGCCCCCGCGCCCGTCAGTGCGCTCCTTTCCGGCGTGCTGCTGGCGGTGGTACTGTGCACCCTGGTCCGCGTGGCGACCGTCACCGCCGTGGTCACCGGACCGGCCTTTCCCTATCACCTGCTGCTCGGGGCGGGCCTGCTCTCGGTGCTCGTGGCCGCCCCGTTCCTGGTGCGGCAGGACGACGTCAAGCGGCTGCTGGCCTATTCCAGCATCGAGCAGATTGGACTCATGGCCGTCGGCTTCGGCCTGCACGCGCCGCTGGCCGCCTACTCCGCGGTGCTGCAACTGGTGGTGCACGCCCTGACCAAGTCCGGCCTCTTTTTCACCTCCGGCCGGGTGCTCCACGAGGTGGGCAGTCAACGGCTGACGCGCCTGCAGGCACTGGGGCAGCGGGCTCCCCTGCTGGGAGCCGGGTTGCTGTTTGGCGTGTTCACCCTCGGCGGGTTGCCCCCGTTCGGCATGTTCTTCAGCGAACTCTCCATCGTCCGCGGCGCCCTGGCCGCCAACGTCGGTGTGGGGATGGTCCTTTTGGGACTGCTGGCCGCCATCTTTGGCGGCCTGTTCTACTACGCCGGCCAGGCGGTCTTCGGTTCGGTGCGCGCGGCGGCCGCCGCACGACCGCCGCGGCCGTCGGTGGCCGCGATCGCCATCCTGGGCATCCCCGCGGCGCTCTCCCTGCTCGTGGGGCTGTGGACGCCCGGTCCGGTGGCCCACGGCATCGCCGCCGCCGCCCGCCTCGCGCTGGGTGGGCGGCACGTATGAGCACGAAGGTGACGGCGCCCGGGACCAGGATCCGCACCCTGACCCCCGCCGCCCTCGGACCCGCCGTCGCGGCCCTGCGGACAAAGGGCCATCGCTACCTGACCTCGGCCGCCGCCGACACACGCGGCGTCGACGGGTGCTTTCGCGTCGACCATGTCTTTTATCTGCCCGGGACGCCCACCCTGGACGTCCTGCGCCTCCAGCTTCCAGGCCGGCAACCCGAATACCCCAGCCTCGTTCCCGTGCTGCCGGCCGTCCACTGGGACGAGCGGGAGGCGCGCGACCTCTTGGGCATCGTGACGCACGGCCACCCCGATCCCCGGCGGCTCGTGCTCCCGGACGACTGGCCCCCCGGCCTCCATCCCCTGCGCCAGGACGTGGCCTGGGATGCCCAGCCCGCCGCCGCCTCCCCTGCGCGAGGCTGGTCGCCCCACGTGGCCCACGGCGACGGCATCGTGCTCATGCCCGTGGGCCCGGTGCACGCGGGGATCATCGAATCCGGACACTTTGCGTTCAGCCTGATGGGGGAAAGCATCCTCCAACTGGACATCCGCCTGTTTCAGAAACACCGCGGCCTGGAGAAGGTGCTGGAAGGCCGCCCCTGGGCGGAGGCCGGCCCCATCGTCGAGCGCACCTGCGCCGCCTGCACGGCCTCACACCAGGCCGCCTGGTGCGAGGCCGTGGAGCAGGTGGCCGGCTGGGACCTTCCGGCCCGCGGCGTGTACCTGCGCACGATCCTGCTGGAACTGGAACGATTGTGGAACCACATCCACGATGTGGCCGCCATCCCGGCGGGTACGGGGTTCGCGGTCGCGGCGATGGAGGGGGCCGCGCTGAAGGAGCGCTTGCTCCGTCGGTTGGGCGCGACCTTCGGCCACCGCTACCTCTTTGGGACGATCCGTCCGGGCGGCGTCGCGCGCGATCTGGACGCGGCGGCGGTGGTCCCCCTGCGCCGCGAACTCGCCACGCTGCACCTGCGCCTGGAACAGCTCGCCCAGAGGCTCCTGCGGCATCCCGGTTTCATGGACCGGGCCCAGGGCACCGGGGTGCTGTCGCGGGCGACCGCAGAGAACCTTGGCGCCGTGGGACCGTCGGCGCGGGCCAGCGGCGTGGGCCGCGACCTGCGCCACGACCGGCCGTCCCTTGCCTACCGCGCGCTTGCCCCCACGGTGATCCACGAGGAGGCGGGGGACGTGGCGGCGCGCCTGCGGCTGCGTCTGCGCGAGGCCGATGTCAGCTTCGAACTCGTTGACCGTCTGCTGCAGGGCCTGCCGGGCGGGGCCTTTCAGGCCGAGGCGCCGGCTGGGGCGGCGCGGGCCGACGGCCTGGGTATCGGGTGCAACGAATCGCCCCGGGGGGCCAACACCCACTACCTTGAGCTGCGCGGCGGCCGCATCGTCCGTTACCGCATCCGCTCCGCGTCGTTTGCCAATTGGCCGTTGCTCAGCGAGGCGGTCCCCGGGAACCTGATTGGAGACTTCCCGCTGATCAACAAGAGCTTCGAACTCTGTTACGCCTGCTGCGACCGCTGAGGCGCCAGGGGCCCCCAGGCCGCTTGCCGCAAAGGAGAGGACACGCACGATGGCACCGCGGAAGTTGAGCCTGCGCCGCTCGCTGCAGATCCGGCATGTCGACGCCGGAAGCTGCAACGGCTGTGAGTCCGAGCTCGCCGCGCTCACCAACCCGGTGTATGACGTTCAGCGGTACGGCATGGACCTGGTGGCGTCCCCCCGCCATGCGGACGTCCTCACGGTATCCGGTCCGGTCACCCGGCAGATGGCGCCCGCGCTCCAACGGACCTACGGGTCGATGGGCGAACCCCGTCTGGTCGTGGCGGTCGGAGACTGCGCCGCCGGCAACTGCCCGTTTCGCGGCTCCTACGCCGCCGGCGCCGGCGTGGAGGCGGTCCTGCCGGTGGCCGACCACATCCCCGGCTGCCCCCCCGCACCGGAGGACATCATCCGCCACCTGCGCGCCCTCATGGCGGGCGGGCTCCCTGGGCGGTCTACGAAGGAAGGCGTGTAGGCGCGGCGGCCGCTCCCCCGCCGAGAGCCTTCCGCCGACCACGCCCCGGGGCCGGCGGCTTCGTCCGCGCCCCCCGTCCCCACGTTTGCCGCTGCCTCCGCATCCCCACCCCGCGCGGTCCGCACCGGCCAGGCGCCGCGCTCTGTGCGCCCCGGTCCGTGGCACGGCCCGCGCCGCTTGGGGCATCACCCCCAACCGAATGGGCGGCGACCCGGTCGACAAAGGGTGCATGCGCGGCACCCGGACCATCGCTTGATGGACCATCCGCCGGTGGAAATGGACCCGTGCCCACCCTTGCCCGCCCACGATCGGTCGCACAAACCCCGACCACTGTGCCCACGGCATTTCCACCGGCTGGCAGAGGACGCCTAGAGAGGACCGCCCTAATCTGTGACCGACGGGGATGCCGGGACGCGCCGGGGACACGAAAGAGGGCGATCTCGCGTGCCGGAGGCAAGTCGCAGGGGTTTCGTAAAGGGGCTGCTGGCCTCGGTCGGCTCACTCATCGCGGTGGGCTACGCCTTTCTGGCGGAGCGGTTCATGCTGCCGCCCCCGGAGGCGACCGCGACCATGCAGAAGGTGGGCAAGTCTTCCGACTATCTGCCCCACCAGGCGAAACTCGCCGTCTACACGGGGGACGGCGGATTCCCCGACGGGGTCTATATCGTCCGTCTGGCCAAGGGACTCATCGCATATGACGAACACTGCGCACACCTGCAATGCCCGGTTCAATGGTCGCAAGCGACTTCTACGTTCAACTGCCCCTGCCACGGCTCCGTTTACAACGTTTACGGCAAGAACACCGCGGGACCGGCGCCGCATCCCCTCAACTACCACCGCATCGTGGAACACAAGGGCGAAGTCTGGCTTGGCGGGATCGTCCCCTGGGGTACGGCGGAATGGACCAAGATGGCCCAGGCCACCGGCAGACCGCCAGCCGACACCGGAAAGCCCTGAGGGAACGCCGCCTTCCCGGTCGGCCGCAGCGTCCAGCCGGTTAGACCAGAGCGCTCAAGGGAGTCGATCAGTCAATGGACCACGACCCCGCCCCGGACACCGCGCAGGCGGATCGGCAGGACACCGCCACCGACCTCATGGATCCGGAGACGGCGGACCACCCGGCGTGGAAGTATCTCAACCGCAGGCTCGGTGTGGAGAAGGCCGGCCTGAAGCCCCTGGTGTTCGAGGCCATGAACGCCCCCCACCCGCGGTTCATGAACCCTCTCGACTTCATGGGCGACATCCTCCTGTTTCTGTTCGTCAATCAGGTGGTCACCGGGCTGCTCCTGATGACCCACTACAACGGCTCGGCGATGGGCAATCCGTTTCCCGCCTACCAGAGCACCCTGAACATGACGCACAGCTTCTGGTTGGCCTTCGTGCGCGACCTGCACTTCTGGGGCGCCAACGCCATGGTGGTCGCCATCGCCGTGCACATGGCGCGGGTGTTCTACCTTGGCGCCTACAAGCCACCGCGCGAGTTCCAATGGCTGTCCGGACTGGTGCTGTTTGGCTGCACCATCGGCCTCGCCCTCAGCGGCTACCTGCTTCCGTGGGACCAGCAGGCGTACTGGGCGACCGAGGTGGCCACGGCCATGGTCAAGTACGTGCCGTTCATCGGGCACGACATCCTGTATTTCCTGCGCGGCTGCCGGCAAACCTGCGGCTCCACCCTGACGCTGTTTTTCGCGATGCACGTGGTGCTGCTGCCGCTGATCCTGGTGCTGACGATCGGCGTCCACGTCCTTCTGGTCATCATCCACGGCCAGGTGGACGTCGAGGCGCGGCTGCCCAAGGCGTACCGGGAAAACCACCGCCTGGGAGACACTGCCGACTTCCCGAAGGGATACGTGCCGTTCTGGCCCGACACGGTCGCCAACATGGCCCTGTACTCCGCGGCCGTGGCCATCATCCTGGTCGTCCTCGCCGCCGTCCGGCCGGCGCCCCTGCAGGCCATGGCCAACTACGTCAATGTGCCGCCCGCGGTC